>JAOXRV010000323.1 GCA_025800435.1 Cellvibrionaceae bacterium
CCTATCTTGATAAAGAGGGGCGTAGTGTTGCAGCGTCATTTGCCGGTACGATTCAACAGAACGGGGTTAAAACGCAGGCATCAGAGCGCGCCTTAGCGGGTGAGTCCGGTGTAGAAGAGATCTCCGACTATAATAATAATCCTGTGTTATCTGCATATTCACCTATTAAAGTGGGCGCAACCCAGTGGGCAATTATTGCCGAGCTTGATTCAAGTGAGGCCTTTGAGAGCGTGAACGAGATTAGGCGCTCGACCTATATTGCGCTCGGTATCTCGCTGCTTGCGACACTTGTGTTAGCCTTCTATCTCGCCAACGCAATCCGTAAACCACTTGGTGGTGAGCCGAAGGATATGATGAGCCTTGCGGAGCGGATTGCGCATGGCGATCTCACGCATGAATTTGAGGATAAGATACAGCCGGGAAGCGTATATGCCTCGCTAAAAGATATGTCACTCAACCTGAAAGAGCTTCTCAGCCATATCCTAGAATCAAGCCATGTATTGGCATCCACAGCGGAAGAGACCTCGGTGGCATCTGATGAGACCAAGGCGGCGGTCGCCAATCAACAGACAAGCACCGAGATGGTGGCGACTGCGGTGAATCAGATGACCAGTACCGTGCGTGATGTGGCACAGAACACTGAGGATGCAGCGCTGGTTTCCAAGGAGGCGAATGATAAGAGCCAAGAGGGGATCTCTATGTTAAACGATAGCATGGGGGCAATAAATACCTTGGTTGATGATATTAAAAATACTGCTCAGGACATGGATCAGCTGGTGGAGAGTACGGATCAGATCGATCAGGTATTGACGGTAATACAGGCGATCACTGAGCAGACCAACCTGCTGGCTCTGAATGCTGCCATTGAGGCTGCAAGGGCAGGAGAGCATGGCCGCGGTTTTGCGGTGGTGGCCGATGAGGTGCGCACCCTGGCCAGCCGCACCCAGTCTTCCACCCAGGAAATTCAAGATATGATTGAGCGCCTGCAGGGCGGCGCCCGCGAAGCGGTGCAGCGTATGGAGCAGGGCCGCAATCAGGCCGGCGAGGCGGTTAAACGCTCTGAGGCGGCCAGCGAATCACTGGTGGCCATTACCCAGGGGGTTGAGGCGATTCGATCCAAAACCGACCAAATTGCCAGTGCCACCGAGGAGCAGGGTGCGGCCAATAGTGAAATTGAGCGCAATATGGAGAACATTGCCGTAGTCTCGCGTCAGGCGGCCAGTGGCTCGGCGGCCATCTCCAACAGTGTGCAAGAGCTGGCCGATATGGCAGCGACCATGAAATCGACCCTGGGCCAATTTAAAATATAGCCATTTTGCCCATCCAAGGATGGACAGGGCATGGGTTTTTGCCGTAGAATGCCGAGTTAGATTGTAATAGGCCAGCGGCCCATAAACGGCTAAACAAAGGCTACTAGCAGCAATGGCTCAGGTTTAATAAAAAGCGAGATGAGATCTAGGCAAGCCTAGAGCTGATCTCGCTTTTTTGCGACTTAACCCCGGTAAAAATTGAACCTCTGAACTTGTTCCCGCACTGTGCGCCAACTGGCGTGTAGCGGCACCGCTCGAAGTGCTGATAGCGTGGAAACGGGGGTAAAGAGACCACCGGTAGCTGTTGCCAAGCGCTGTGGCCCAGGCCCCGACCGCCCCTATTGCCATCCAATCGTGATTACCCTCGGAGGCAGCCCCTTTAATGAGCCCGTTATTGAGTAACACCCAAAGGCCCGCCCTTCTCGTCCTTGAAGACGGCAGTGTTTTTTCCGGTACCGCCATTGGTGCCGATGGTCAGGCGGTTGGTGAAGTGGTGTTTAACACCTCTATCACCGGCTACCAAGAAATCTTGACCGACCCATCCTACGCCAAGCAAATCGTCACCTTGACCTACCCCCATATTGGCAGTGTGGGCGTCAACCAAGAAGACGAAGAGTGCGATCGCATCTGGGCCACTGGCCTGGTGATCCGCGACCTGCCGCTGCTGGCCTCAAACTTTCGCAGCCAAGGCAGCCTGGATGACTACTTAAAACTGCACAATATACTCGGCATTGCCGATATCGACACCCGCCGCCTGACCCGCTTGCTGCGCGATAAGGGTTCCCTCAATGGCTGCATTATGGCCGGCGAGTTGGATGAGGCTAAGGCCCTGGCCGCCGCTCAGGCCTTCCCAGGGCTCAAGGGTTTAGACCTGGCCAAAGAGGTGACCACCGCCGAGCGCTACCCCTGGGTTGAAGGCAGCTGGCAATTGGGCCGTGGCCACAGCGAGCAGGCCGAGCGCACATTTAAAGTGGTGGCTTACGACTACGGCGTGAAGCGCAATATTCTGCGCATGCTGGCCGATCGCGGTTGCGAGCTGACTGTGGTACCGGCGCAAACCCCGGCCGCCGAGGTGTTGGCCATGAACCCCGATGGTATCTTCCTTTCCAACGGGCCCGGCGATCCGCAGCCCTGTGATTACGCCATCGCCGCCATTCAACAGATTCTTGAAACAGATATTCCGGTATTCGGTATCTGCCTCGGTCACCAACTATTGGCGCTGGCCTCGGGTGCCAGCACCGTGAAGATGGGTCACGGCCATCACGGCGGCAACCACCCGGTGCAAAATATTGAAGACGGCACGGTGATGATCACCAGCCAGAACCACGGCTTTGCGGTAGACGGCGACAGCCTGCCCGCCAATCTGCGCGCTACCCACAAATCACTGTTCGACGGCACCCTGCAGGGTATTCACCGCAACGACAAGCCCGCGTTTAGCTTCCAGGGCCACCCCGAAGCCAGCCCCGGCCCCCACGATGCGGCGCCCTTGTTCGACCACTTTATAGAATTGATGGAGGCCGCCCGCTAAGCCCAGCGCAAAGCAAGCAAGTGGAAAAAAATATGCCAAAAAGAGACGACTTAAAAAGCATTTTAATCATTGGCGCCGGCCCCATTGTAATTGGCCAGGCCTGTGAGTTTGACTACTCCGGTGCCCAGGCCTGTAAGGCCCTGCGCGAAGAGGGTTACCGGGTAATCCTGGTCAACTCCAACCCGGCCACCATTATGACCGACCCGGCTATGGCCGATGCCACCTATATTGAGCCAATCACCTGGCAGACGGTGGCCAAAATTATTGAGAAAGAGCGCCCCGATGCGGTGCTGCCCACCATGGGCGGCCAGACTGCGCTGAACTGCGCCCTGGCCCTGCACGATAACGGTGTACTGGAAAAATACGGAGTCGAGCTGATCGGCGCCACCCAGGAGGCGATTCACAAGGCCGAGGACCGCGACGCCTTTGATAAGGCGATGAAAAAAATTGGCCTCGAATGCGCCCGCGCTGAAATTGTTCACTGCATGGACGAAGCGCGCACCGTGCCCGAAAAATTTGGCTTTCCGGTAATTATCCGCCCCTCTTTTACCATGGGTGGTTCCGGCGGTGGTATCGCCTACAACTGGGAAGAGTTTGAAGAGATCTGCCTGCGCGGCCTCGACCTCTCGCCCACCAACGAGCTGCTGATCGACGAATCGCTGCTGGGTTGGAAAGAGTACGAAATGGAAGTGGTGCGGGACAAAAACGACAACTGCATCATTATCTGCTCGATTGAAAATTTTGACCCCATGGGCGTGCATACCGGTGACTCCATCACCGTGGCCCCGGCCCAGACCTTAACCGATAAAGAGCTGCAAATTATGCGCAACGCCTCACTGGCGGTGCTGCGCGAGATCGGCGTTGAAACCGGTGGCTCTAATGTGCAGTTTGCGGTTAACCCTGAAAACGGCCGCTTGGTGGTGATCGAAATGAACCCCCGGGTATCGCGCTCCTCGGCGCTGGCTTCTAAAGCTACCGGCTTCCCCATTGCCAAAGTGGCAGCCAAGCTGGCGGTGGGTTACACCCTCGATGAGCTGCAAAACGATATTACCGGCGGCGCTACCCCGGCTTCGTTCGAGCCCTCTATCGATTATGTCGTGACCAAGATACCCCGCTTTACTTTTGAAAAGTTTGGCGATGCGGATGCGCGCCTGACCACTCAAATGAAGTCTGTGGGCGAGGTGATGGCCATCGGCCGCAGCTTTCAAGAGTCACTGCAAAAAGCCCTGCGCGGTTTGGAAGTGGGTTCGGCCGGGTTTGAGCCCAAGGTTGACCTTGAGGCCGAAGAGGCAATGGATACCATTCGCCGCGACCTGGCCACCCCAGGCGCCGAGCGTATCTGGTATGTGGGCGATGCCTTCCGCGCCGGCATGAGCGTTGAGGAAGTATTTGAAGTCTCCGCCATCGACCCTTGGTTTTTGGTGCAAATTAAAGACATTATCGATACCGAAATGGCGCTGCAGTCTATGCCGGTTTCCGATATCGACAAAGACCTGATGTTGCGCTTAAAGCGCAAGGGCTTTTCCGATTTGCGCCTGGCCGAGCTGCTGGGGGTAAGCCAACGCCGGGTGCGCCGTCACCGTCACAAGCTCGAAGTGCACCCAGTTTATAAGCGGGTGGATACTTGCGCGGCTGAATTTTCTACCTCTACCGCTTATATGTATTCCAGCTACGAGGAAGAGTGCGAGGCGGGCCCCAGCGATAAAGACAAAATTATGGTACTTGGTGGCGGCCCCAACCGCATCGGCCAGGGTATTGAGTTTGATTACTGTTGTGTGCACGCGGCCCTGGCCATGCGCGAAGATGGTTACGAGACCATTATGGTCAACTGTAACCCGGAGACCGTCTCCACCGATTACGACACCTCCGACCGCCTCTACTTTGAGCCGGTAACCCTGGAAGATGTGCTTGAAATTGTGCACAAAGAAAAGCCCAAGGGCGTGATTGTGCAGTTCGGTGGCCAAACCCCGTTGAAGCTGGCACGGGCGCTGGAATCCGAAGGGGTGCCCATTATCGGTACCGCCCCCGAGGCCATCGACCGCGCCGAAGACCGCGAGCGTTTCCAGCAGATGATCGAGCGTTTGGGTTTATTGCAGCCTTCTAACGCCATTGTGCGCTCCACCGAAGAGGCGGTGCGTGAGGCGGAAAACGTCGGCTACCCATTGGTGGTTCGCCCCTCTTATGTATTGGGCGGCCGCGCCATGGAGATCGTTTATAACGAAAAAGAGCTGCGCACCTATATGCGCGAAGCGGTGCAGGTTTCCGAAGATGCGCCGGTATTGCTCGACCACTTCCTCAACTCCGCCATTGAGGTGGATATCGACGCAGTTTGCGACGGCGATGAAGTGGTGATTGGGGCGATTATGCAGCATATCGAACAGTGTGGTGTGCACTCCGGTGACTCGGCTTGTTCACTGCCGCCCTATGATCTGCCCGCCCAGGTGCAGGACGCAATGCGCGAGCAGGTGAAAAAGATGGCGCTTGAGCTGGGTGTGATCGGCCTGATGAATACCCAGCTGGCCTACCAGGATGGCAAGATCTATGTGATCGAGGTGAACCCCCGCGCGTCACGTACTGTGCCGTTTGTGTCCAAGTGCATCGGCACCTCCCTGGCCAAAGTGGCGGCTCGCTGCCAAGCCGGTATGAGCCTGGCCGAGCAGAACTTTACCGAAGAAGTCGTGCCCGATTACTTCAGCGTAAAAGAAGCAGTGTTTCCGTTTAATAAATTCCCTGCGGTTGACCCCATTCTCGGCCCCGAGATGAAGTCCACCGGTGAGGTCATGGGGGTGGGCGATACCTTTGCCGAGGCCTATGGTAAATCTCAGCTCGGTGCCGGCGACGAGATCCCCAGCAGTGGTAAGGTGTTTATCAGTGTGCGCGATTTTGATAAGGCCGGTGTGGTGCAAGTGGGCAAAGACCTGCAGGCGCTGGGCTTTGAGTTGGTCGCCACCGCTGGCACGGCCAAGGTGCTGGGTGAGGCCGGTATTGAGGTTGAGCGCATCAATAAAGTGGACGAGGGCCGCCCCCATATTGTCGATGCCATCAAGAACGATGAAATTGCCATGGTGGTGAACACCACCGAGGGCAAAAAAGCCATCAAAGATTCGGCCTCTATCCGCCGCAGTGCAGAGCAGCACCGGGTTTACTATACTACTACTTTGGCCTCGGCCAAGGCGGTGGCGATGGCCCTAAGCCACGGCGATGAGCTGCAGGTGCGCTCGGTGCAGGAATTACACGCCAGAATCGGTAGTTAATACCGGCGCCAGTTGACGCTGACGTTTAAAATGCCGGGGTAAGCCCCGGCCTTTTCGTTTTGGCAGACAGCTGTTTTAATAGGCACAATTAGACAAGAATACTGGAAACGATCCATGTTAGATAAAGTACCCATGACAGAGGCCGGCGCCAACGCCCTGCGCGAAGAGCTGGAGCAGCTGAAAAAGGTTGATCGCCCGCGCATTGTGCAAGCCATTGCCGAAGCCCGCGAGCACGGCGATTTAAAAGAAAACGCCGAATACCACGCCGCCCGCGAGCAGCAGGGTTTTTGCGAAGGCCGTATTCAAGATATCGAGGGCAAGCTGTCTAATGCCCAGATTATCGATATCACCAAAATCCCCCACACCGGCAAGGTCATGTTTGGCTCCACCGTCGATATTATTAATCTCGACACCGACGAGACCCAAACCTACACTATCGTCGGCGATGACGAATCCGATGTGAAGGCCAATAAAATCTCGGTTAACTCACCGATTGCCCGTGCCCTGGTTGGCAAGTCTGAAGGTGATGAGGTGGTGGTTAACACTCCCGGCGGCGAAGTCGAATACGAAATTGACCAAGTGCGTCACGTTTAAGCGCCGCGCTAAACCCCCCATAACCCCGGCCCTGACCGGGGTTACTTTTCGCTGATATCCATCAAATTTTGTAACTCCCTGATCGCCACTGCTTGGCAGCATACATTAACAATACCTAATATAGATCAATGTCGGCCAGCCTGGGCCATGCTAATTTGTGGCCACTGTAAACCCAATAGAGAGTTTCCTATGAAAGCCTTACCTCACCAGTATCGCAGTACCGCAAGCGCCGGCAATGAAGGCCTGGTGGATGTGGCCGTTAGCGGCCTTGAAAATATCCTTATCGCCCCGCCTGCAGATTTTGGCGGCCCCGGCGATACCTGGTCACCAGAAGATCTGATGACTTCGGCCATTTCCAGCTGTTTAGTTTTGTCCTTTCGCGCGATTGCCCGTGCCGCCAAGCTTGAGTGGACCAATTTAGAAGTGGCGGTGGAAGGGGAGCTGGCCAAAGACGGCAAAGCGGTGCGTTTTACCAAGGTAACGATTAAAGCCAAGCTGACGATTGCTGCGGGCATGGATGCGGCCAAGGCCGAAGATTTGTTGGCCAAGGCCAAAGCCACCTGCTTTATCACCAACTCGATGAACAGCGAAGTGGACTTTAGCGCTGAAGTTTTGAGTGCTTGAGGTACCTTAAGAAGGTACCTTAATTGTTTTTGCGTAAATCGGCCAGCAGATAGCGGCTGCCAAGGATAAACGCGGTGGCCGCAAATAAACTGCTGAAGGTCATAATGGTCAGGGCGTAGCGCAGCGATTCGCTGCCGTAGTTGAGCGCCAGCCAATCGCTAAGCAGGCCCGCCGCCAGCGGGCCGCCGCCGAGGCCGATTAAATTCAGTACAAAAAACAATACCGCTGAAGTGGTGGCGCGCATATTGGCCTTAACCAGGGTTTGGGCCACCGCCAAAATGGGCCCCAAATACCAGATGCCAAAAAAGGTGCTGCCGGCAATACCGAGAGTAATCAGCAACATATTGTCGGCAAACAGCGCCATCAGCCCCAGGGGAATGGCCGCCACTTGGCCGATACCGGCCAGCCAGGCATACCAGCGTTTATTGTCTCTGCCGATGCGGTCGGCCAGCCAGCCGGCCAGAAAGGCGCCGATACCGCCGCCGATACCGGCACCAAAGGCCAGCAGTGTGCCAATGTCTGAGGATTCCATGCCGTGTGAGCGGGCCAAAAAACTTGGCATAAAATTACCCACCCCGTAGCTGGAAAAAGAAGCCAGGCCCGAGCCCAGAGCTAAACAGACAAACGAGGGCATGGATTTTAAGGTGGCCAGGGTTTCCTTTAGGCTAGCCGAGTCGTCGGGCTTGTGGGCTTGTACTTCCTGGGCGCCGCGCTCAGGCTCGTCGATGGTAAAACGTACCAGCAGGGCGACCAAAATCCCGGGGATGCCGACCACAAAAAATGCCACGCGCCAGCCCCAGTTCTCATCCACCCAGCCACCGACCAGATAGCCCACCATAATGCCCACGTAGATGGCGGCGGTATAAAAGGCCAGGGCAGTGCCGCGCTGGTGG
>JAOXRV010000342.1 GCA_025800435.1 Cellvibrionaceae bacterium
GTGGTAAACCGCCAAAATGGTGTTTTCCATATTGCCGCCCAGAATCTGGCCACTGGTGATTTGCGTATTTTGACCGAGACACGCTTGGATGAATCCCCCACCATTGCACCCAATGGCGCCATGTTGATGTATGCCACCCGCCACCGCGGCAAGGGTATTTTGGCGGCGGTATCGCTGGACGCCGGGGCTAAATTCCGCCTGCCATCCCAGCGTGGGGATGTACGCGAGCCGGCGTGGTCGCCCTATTTCAATTAAAACTGGCAAAAAATAGGGCCAAAATGGTACTTTGTTCTGCTTATAGGGTGTTCGCGCTTGACCAGGCTCAAGGGCAGGAGTATTCATAAGCCGGTTTGCTGGCTATAATCGAACCGTAATACAAGTGGGCTTAATATAGGCCCCTGGCTGCTGTACCTGCGCTGGGCCGGATGGGGTGAACGATTTATAACAACGCCCCTCTAAATCCTATCGCGAAGCCATAGATTTGGAGTTTTTGGCCATGGAGCAAACAACAGGGCCGCGAGATATTTTTTTGCAGTACTTTTTATGACTGAATTTGCGCAGCACGCGTATTAAGACTATTGGGAGTTAACTATGACACTTAAAAGAATTAAAAACGGTTTGGGCTTGGCGTTTATTATAGCGGCCATGGTCGGTTGTAGCAGTACCGGTACCAGCGAAGAGGGCGCTGCTAATACCCCCGACGCCAACGCCAGCGCCGATTCCGGTGTGACCGCAGGTGCTGCCGACGACTCCGGCCTGAGCAGTGGCGATAACAGCGCTGCCTATGCCGAGCTGGATACCGTGTTCTACTTCGATTTTGATCAGAGCGTACTGCGCCCTGAAGCCCGCGCTGCCCTGACCGGTCACGCTCAGCGCCTGAAGGCCAACGGCCAAGCCGCGCGCCTGGAAGGCCACGCCGATGACCGCGGTACCCGCGAGTACAATATGGCCCTGGGTGAGCGTCGTGCCAATGCAGTACGCGACTTCCTGGTACTGCAAGGTGTGAGTGGCGCGCAGCTTGAGACTGTTAGCTACGGTGAAGAGCGCCCCGCCCAAGACGGTTCCAGCGATTACGCTCGCAGCATGAACCGCCGCGTAGAAATTAAGTAACACAATGAAACATGTTATGACTTCAGCCGCTGCAATCGCAGCGGCTTCTTTATTATTGGCGGCCTCGCTCGCCAATGGCCAGGCCCAGGTGGTCGAGTCTCAGCCGATTCTCGATAACCGCAGCCCCGGCATCAGCGGCCAAACCAGCCCCGCCCAGCCCAGTGCCGGAGGCAGCCAGGCCGAAGTTTTTTATCAGTTGCAGCAGCTCCAGCAGGAGGTATTGCAACTGCGCGGCTTGGTCGAAGAGCAGTCCTACGAGCTTAAACGCCTTAAACAGCAGCGTATGGATGACTACCTCGACCTCGACCGGCGTCTGTCCAGTTTGAGCAGTGGCGGCGCGAGTCGGCCAGCCCCACCAGCCGCCAAGCCGGCAGTCACTCGGCCCGAACCCAGCAGTACTGAGCCGGCGGTGTTAACGCCCGCTGCTCGCCCGGCCGCAGCTGCGCCCAGCCAAGCGCCCGCCAGCTCGGGCAATGACCTACAAGATTATCGCGCGGCTATCGATCTGGTGCTGTACAAGCGTGACTATGACCGTGGTGAGGCCATGTTGCTGCAACATATCAGCAACTACCCCGAGAGCAAGTACAAGCCCAATTGCCAGTATTGGCTGGGCCAGATCTACTTGATGAAGCGGGATTACGAGCAGGCCAAACAGCGCTTTTTGACCTTTAAGCAACAATACCCATTGCACGATAAGTATATGGATGCGTTGTTTAAGCTGGGTAAGGCCTACCACCTGCTGGGCGATACCGCCAATGCCAGGCCCAACCTGGAGCAGGCCGCCGAGGACGGTGGTTCGGTCGGTAAGTTGGCCCGCACCTACCTGGATAAGCACTTTCGCTAGGGCGGCTGATTCGGTAGAATCGCTGCCCTTTTCAGAATCTGCTCAACGCCCGGCTGCAGGCCGGGCGCTAATCCTATGAAAGCTAAGCAATTGCGCATTACCGAAGTGTTTGTCTCGCTCCAGGGCGAAGCCCAGAGTGCCGGCCTGCCGACGGTATTTGTGCGCCTGACCGGCTGCCCCTTGCGCTGTACCTATTGTGATTCCGAATACGCCTTTTTTGGGGGTGAGCGGTTTGAGTTGGCCGAGTTGCTGGCCCAAATAGACGGCTATGGTGTGCCCCGGGTTTGTGTTACCGGTGGCGAGCCCCTGTCTCAGCCCGCCTGTTTAGATTTGTTGCAAGCCCTGTGTGATAGAGATTACGAGGTGTCTCTAGAGACCAGCGGCGCGCTGCCGATAGAGGGGGTAGATAGCCGAGTTTCTCGGGTAATGGATTTAAAAACCCCGGGCTCCGGCGAGGCCCATCGCAATCGCTATGAAAATATCGATAGCTTAGGGCCCAACGATCAGCTTAAATTTGTAATTTGCGACCGCGCCGATTACGAGTGGGCGCGTTTTAAGCTAACAGAGTTTCAACTGGACAAGCGGGTAGGTGAAGTGCTGTTCTCGTCCAGCCACGAGCAGTTGCCCCACCGGGACCTGGCCGATTGGATCGTCGCCGACCGCCTGCCAGTGCGCTTTCAGATGCAGTTGCACAAACTTTTGTGGGGCGATCAACCGGGGGTTTAAGCTACGTCAGTGATGGCGAAGTGGGTATCAATTATGGGCGTTCGGGTATTACTGTTGTTGCTAGCTTTCGGGGCCGCTCAAACGCCGGCCCAGGAGCCACTGCAGGAAAACCGTCGACTGCGTATGGCGGCCACCAATATTATGCCCTGGGGCGGCTATGACGACAGCGGCCGGGCGACGATTGGTTTGCATGTGGAGCTGCTGCGTCAGCTGGGCCTGGAATGGGGCAGTGGCTATGTGGTTAAGGTGATGCCCTATGCCCGGATTGTGCGCGAAGTGGAAACCGGCCACGCGGATATCGGTGTGTTGTTCGATGTACCCTACGCCCACGATGCGGGTGAGTTACTCGTAGCACTGCCGCCTGTGAGTGCGGTGCTGATCTACGCTGATGAGGTGCCACTGGAGGCCTTGCACCAGCACCCGGAGATTAAAATAGGCCGCTTGCGCCTGGGCCGTTATGCTTATAAGTCACTGCCGTTTGAGGCGCGCCAGATGGTGGCGCTCAATAGCGTGACCCAGGGTGTAGAGATGCTAAAACACGGGCGCTTGCAGGTGCTGATGACAACGGTACCGGCGTTTCGCTACGCCAAGCGGGCCCTGGGAATAGACTCGCTGCCCGGCTTTAAGATGTTTAAGCTGGGCGATATACGCGGCGCGATATTCCTATCGAAAAACAGCGACCTCAAGCGCAGTGATGTGCAGGGCGCCGCCCTGCGTGCCATGGCCCAGCACTGGCAGGAGCTGGAAGATATGAGTACTTTGTACAGTGACGATGGCGCCGCTCGGCCCTGGCCCTGGCCGGCGCCGGTAAAAGGTGCTGGGCCCAGCCTTCAATAATTAACCGATACAATTGGTAAGAAAGATATGCCAAATAAAAAAGCCGTGGTCTTGGTCTCCGGGGGCCTGGATTCCACCACCGTTCTGGCCATTGCCAAAAACCAAGGCTTTGACTGCTATACCCTGAGCTTTAACTATGGCCAGCGCCACTTGGCTGAGCTGGCCGCCGCCGCCAATACCGCCAAACTAATGGGGGCGGTAGAGCACAAGGTGGTCAATCTCGGCCTCGGCAGCATCGGTGGCTCGGCGCTGACCGACGAAAATATTGAGGTGCCCGAAGATGAAACTGAGGGCATTCCGGTCACCTATGTGCCGGCTCGCAATACCGTGTTTCTGGCCATCGCCCTGGGCTGGGCCGAGGTACTGGAGGCCCAAGATATCTTTATCGGTGTCAACGCGGTGGATTACTCGGGCTACCCCGATTGCCGACCCGAATTTATATCGGCCTTTGAAAACCTGGCCAACTTGGCCACTAAGGCGGGGGTTGAGGGGCGACAACTGCGTATTCAGACCCCGCTGCTGCGCCTGAGCAAGGCCGAGATAGTGGGTTTGGGCGCTGAGCTTGGGGTTGATTATGGCGCTACCGTATCCTGTTACCAGGCCGATGATGAGGGCCGGGCATGCGGCCGCTGTGACGCCTGCAGGCTGCGCCGCCAGGGTTTTAGTGAGGCGGATCTAGACGACCCCACCCGCTACCAGACCTGAGCGGAGATAGGCCCCTAAGCGGTTGTTTTGCAGCCAAAAAAACCTAAAAAAGCGCTTGTCTTTTATTCTGAAATCATTAAGATATGCGCCTCTTTCGGGGTCGTTAGCTCAGTTGGTAGAGCAGTTGGCTTTTAACCAATTGGTCACTGGTTCGAATCCAGTACGACCCACCATATACCAAAAAGGGCAGCCAATAGGCTGCCCTTTTTGGTATATGGTGGGTCGTACTGGCTTGGTTTCTTCCCAGCTGCTTCTGGCCAACAATGATAATAACTCGGCCAAAAACTACATATTGCCCACTGCAGTCGCTGTCTATACTGGCTGATCTTTAAGCTCCCGCTATCACTGCCTAACCATAGTGAGTTAATAATGACAGCCATTAATAAAGAAAAACTTGCCCGCCTGGCCAAGCTGGCCGAAGGTAGCCTTTACGAAAATGCCGACCCGGCGTTTATCCCGTTTTTTGAGCGAATACAGCGCGAGGGTGTGGAGACGGTCAGCAATGCCTTTAATACCCTGGGTATGTTCCGAGCGCCTCACTCCAAGGATTTAGCGGGGGTTGATATTGCCCTGGTGGGGCTACCCTGTGACCTCGGGGTGCCTAATCCGCGCCCGGGTACGCGCAAGGGCCCAGAGGCGGTGCGCTACTGGTCACTGGATCGCAATATGGTGCACTACGCCACCAAAATCTGTCCGTTTGAGATTTGTAATGTAATCGATTTTGGCGACATTGAACCGGCCAAAGATCCCTACACCCTGAGCAACTGGTTAAGCGCTTTTGAACAGGTGTTTATCGACTTTAAAGCCAATGATGTGGTGCCCTTGAGCATCGGTGGTGAGCACACTTGTAGCTACCCTGTGCTCAAGGGTTTATCTGCTCGGGGCCAGCAACCGCTGGCCTTGATTCACCTAGATGCCCACGCCGATACCGGCACCGACTTTCAGGGCACTCGAATCTCCGATGCCACCTTGTTCCAGTGCGCGGCGGTGGACGGTTTTATCGACCCGGAAAAAACCATTCAAATCGGCCTGCGTGGTCGCGGTGTGCACCGCGCCGACTTTTCCCACAAGTCCGGAATGACGGTTCTTTATGCAGAGGATGTGCAGGAGAAGGGCACCGCTTGGGTGGTGGAACAAATCAAGTGGGTGGTGGGCAATAGCCCGGTGTATCTGTCGATTGATACCGATGTGTTCGACTGTAGCATTATGCCGGGTACGACACTGCCAGAACCCTTCGGTCTCACCGGTGTCGAGGTGCGCGATATTGTGCGCGGCTGTCGCAGCCTGGATGTGGTCGGCGCGGATTTGATGGAGCTGAGCCCGGCCTATGATCCCACCGGTATGTCCAGTTGCTTGGCCTCGGGCATTGCCTTTGAGCAATTTTGTGTGTTGGCAGAAGCCCGCGCCCGCCGCAGCGGCAAGGAAAATAAGACCCACTGGAATTGAGCCCGAGGCGCTCTTGGGTATAGGGTGGGTACTCTTTACCCGCCCACCCATCAATTCTCACCAATAATTTTCAGAACTTCATTGATTAGTGCCGGTGACAGCCTGTAGCCGACTTTATCGAGTGTATCCAGCAAAGGCTTTACCTGGGCGACCTCGCCTGCTTGCTTGGCTTTTATCAAGATGGCCGCGGTGCCGGTAATGGGAATGTTGCGCTGCTTGGCGACACTGCGCCCGCGCCGCTCGTCAATGAGTACTATTGCGCCTAGCTGCTCAGCCAGGGCAATGGCCTCTGCTTCTCCTAGATCCAGCACCTTGCTCAGGTTTTCAAGGCGGCTGTCTAAATCGATAGATTGTTGTTTTAGCCAGTGCTGCTCAAGGGCAAAAAGTATTGTGCTTGCCCCAGGTTTGTTGGGGTCTCGCGTCGCTTCTGCGACAACCTGGTCGGGTACATAAACCGAGCTAAATAATTTGGCCAGGGTGGCGAGCAGTTCGAGCCGGGCCAGTGCAATCAAAGGGCCGGTATCGGCAACAATGATTTTACTCATCCAGCGCGCCTAAGTCTGCGGCCAGCTCGCTGGCAGATTGGTCCGCCACCGCTATATCCAAGCTGGCGATATGTTCTAAAAAGTCTTCGATGGGTAACTTCGCGAGTGTGGCCGCTTTGCTCAATGTCATTGTGCCCTCTTGGTAAAGTTTAAGGGCCAGGCTGATATGCACCCCGCACTTTAGCAGCTCTTCGTCAAAGGGCAGTGCCAGTGATATGGGCTTGCTGTGACTGGTCAGCAGTACAAATTCTCCCGCAGCCGCTGACTGGCTCAGCACACCAGGGTTCTCCCGCAGGGCTCGAACGCCAATTGTCTTCATGGTTTCACCTCCATTGTCACAACAAATGATAGCACAATAATATGGCCGATAAAGTGAACAGTTATTCAGGGGTACCCTAAGGTGATACTCATCTCCCCGATTCCCGCTCACATAGGTTAAAGTAAGCCTTTTACAACAAGAGTTAGGCCTATCTGTGTTTAAGGAATGGTATCGAGAAGTGCCCGGCGAGCGCTATTATCGCTGCAGCTGGGCAGTAGAACAGCCCAGGGCGGTGGTGCAAATTACCCATGGTATGGGCGAGCATATCGGTCGTTATCAAGGCTTTGCCGAGTATCTCAATGGTTTGGGTTTTAGTGTTTACGGCTTGGACCTGCGTGGCCACGGCAACAGCTGTATAGCCTCCGATCTGGGTTATATGGGTGCCAAAGGTTGGGCTGGCTGCTTGAGCGATATGGCCGAGCTGGCCGAGACCATCGCTGCGGAAAACCCCGGCATTCCCCATATTCTTTTTGGCCACAGTATGGGCGCTATTTTTTGTCAGCAGTATATTACCGAACAGGCCGAGGGTTTGGCCGGGGTGATTTTATCCGGCTCGCCGGGTTTTGTGCCCAGTGGGCTGGCCGGTTTCGCTCGCTTGTTGTCCCGTTTTGAGGCCTGGCGCCAGGGCCCGGCTGCCCACAGTGGGCTGCTGCGCACCCTGGTGTTTGATGCCAATAACAAGGCCTTTAAAACCGAGGCTGCCGCTAAAGCTGAAACTCAGCGAGGCTTCGAATGGTTGAGCCGCGACCCGGCTGCGGTACAAGCTTATACGGATGATCCCTTGTGTGGTTTTGTGCTCAGTAACGGCAGTATGGCGGAGTTTTTTGCCGGTGCCCTCGCCGGTCAATCTTCGGCCGGGCTTAAGGCTATTCCCGGTGATTTGCCGATGATGATTTTATCCGGCAGCGCCGATCCGGTGCACAACGATACCAATAATCTGCGGCGGATGCGCCTAGCCTATGAGGCACTGGGCTTGGCGCCCCACTATAAGCTCTATTTGGGTGGCCGCCACGAAATACTTAATGAGACCAATGGGGAGCAGGTAAAAGCGGATATTGGCGCCTGGATCAGCTCGATTTTACACTAGGGTGTAAGTACTCACATTCTTTTGGGGTTCTGTATTTTAAGGGCCCGTCGCTGGTTGCCCATAAATTTTTAGCCCGGCGCTGGAGTTTAGTGCAACTGTGGTAGAATTGGCCCCCGTTTAGCCAGATGGAAACATGCATGAGCATTGTTAGCGATAGGCATTCGAGTGATGTCTACGAACTTGTTAAAGACCATATTGCCAATCTCAGCCAGACACCTAAGTTCACCCCTGAACAACAACAGGCCTACAAAGACAAAATCAAAGCCCTGCTGGTAGAACACAATGCGGTGTTGGTTGCGCACTATTACACTGACCCGGTGGTACAGGCGCTGGCCGAGGAAACCGGTGGCTGTGTCTCCGATTCACTGGAGATGGCGCGCTTTGGCCGCGACCATGACGCCGACACATTAATTGTGGCCGGGGTTAAGTTTATGGGCGAAACGGCAAAAATCCTAACCCCCGAAAAGCGGGTGTTAATGCCCACCCTGGAGGCGACCTGTTCACTCGATTTGGGTTGCCCCGCCGATGAGTTTGCCGAGTTTTGCGACCAGCACCCGGATCGCACCGTGGTGGTCTACGCCAATACCTCGGCCGCCGTTAAAGCACGGGCCGACTGGGTAGTTACCTCATCGATTGCGCTGGATGTGGTGGACTACCTCGACAGCCGTGGCGAAAAAATTATCTGGGCCCCCGATAAGCACCTGGGTGGCTATGTGGCCGAGCAGACCGGCGCCGATATTATTCTTTGGGATAGCGCCTGTATTGTGCACGAAGAGTTTAAGGCCAAAGGGATCGAGGATTTAAAGGCGCTCTACCCGGATGCGGCGGTGTTGGTACACCCCGAATCGCCGAAGTCGGTGGTGGCTCTGGCCGATGTGGTGGGTTCTACTTCGCAGCTGATTAATGCCGCCAAAACCCTGCCCAACAAGCAGTGTATTGTGGCGACGGACCAGGGTATTTTTTATAAAATGCAGCAAATGGCGCCGGATAAAGAGCTGTATATTGCCCCCACCGCCGGCTCCGGCGCCACCTGTCGCAGCTGCGCCAACTGCCCCTGGATGGCGATGAATGAATTGGAGTCTCTGTCCAAAGTGTTCGAGCGCGACGATAACGAGATTTTTGTCGACCCCGAGCTTGGCAAACAAGCCATGAAGCCGCTGCAGCGGATGTTGGATTTTGCCAAGGTGGCAGGGTAATTAGTTCAAGCGTGGTGGGGTGCCCGAGATGCTAAACCGTTTGCCATCAGGGAATAAATAAGTGGAGGCTTTTATGGAACTTGGCTATGCCAGTGCCAGCTGGGTATCTTTTTTGTTTGCCGTGTTCTGTGCCTACTGGGCTATTGAAACCCGGCGCAATGCTTGGTTGTGGTTCTTTTGTGGCTTTTTTTTCTCGGTGTTGGCCGGTTTGGCCCTGCTATATAAGCATGGCAGAGATAAGCGGCAGAGTTAGCTGGGCCGCTCTATAATCTGCCACAACTGCCCTAGTATGCTGAGCACCTTAGCCCTTTTTAGGGTGTAGCTGTACCACTAGCTCTTCATAGCCGTGCACAAAATTCGACTCCACCCGCTTGGGTGCTTGCAATACTTCAATGCGCTCAAAGCGCTGTAAAATCTCCTCCCACAATATGCGCAGCTGCATCTCGGCCAGGCGGTTACCCATACAGCGGTGCACGCCAAAGCCAAACGACAGGTGCTGGCGCGGGTTTTTGCGGTCGATAATATATTGGTCGGGGTTTTCAATAACATCGCCGTCGCGGTTGCCGGAGATATACCACATTACGACCTTATCGCCTTTTTTAATGGTTCGGCCGCCCAGCTCTACATCCTGGGTGGCCAAGCGGCGCATATGGGCCAAAGGCGTCTGCCAGCGAATGGTTTCCGATACCATGCTGGGAATCAGCTCGGGCTTGGCCTGGAGTTTTTGCATCTGCTCGGGGAACTGGCTGAGGGCGTGAACGCTGGCGCTCATAGTGTTGCGGGTGGTGTCATTGCCGCCGACGATCAACAGCATAATATTGCCGATATATTCCTTCGGCCGCTCGATCATATCCTTGGTGTCTTCGCTCTGTTGCAGCAGCGAAATTAAATTAAAGCTCGGCTCTTTATCGAGCTGCTCGTGCCACAGCTGGGCGAAGCGTTCAAACACCTTTTCAAATTCCGCCGCCCGGGCCTCGTGGCTGATGCCGTTGCCACCGGTCATGCCCGGTGCGGCGGTGGCAATGTCCGACCAGTAGGTGAGCTTGTGACGCTCCTCCAGTGGAAACCCAAACAGGGTGGCCAACATCAGTGTGGTCAATTCTATCGAGACGTCTTTGACCCAATTAAAGGGCTTGTCGGTGGGTAAATTATCCAGCACGGTTTGGGTGCGCTGGCGAATCAGGCCCTCAAGTTCGGCCAGGTTTTTCGGTGCCACCACACTTTGCACCGCGGCCCGTTGCAGATCGTGTTTGGGTGGGTCCATGGCGATAAAGCTCGGCAGCTTTAGCTCAGATTCACCGATGATAATAAACGGCTCTGAGGAGAACAGCTGGTGGTTGCTGTCGACAAACATAATGTCTTTAAACTTGGTGATCGACCAAAACGGGCCAAACTCGGAATCCGCTAAATAGTGCACGGGTTGTTCCGCCCGCACCCGGGCAAAGGCCTGCTGCCAACTGCCGTCTTGAAAGCGGCTGGCCTTGGAGAGATCGAGCTGGTCGATGGGGGTGTTTTCAATACTGTCCATGCTGTGCCTCACATTTGAAATTCGGGGATGCGCAGGGTTAAGCCGTCCATGGCATCGCTGATGGTCACTTGGCAACTCAGGCGTGAGCTGTCCAGTTTGTCCGGGCGGGAGTTAATCATGGTCTGCTCCATCTCGGCTTTGTCACCCAGGTTTTCTAGCCCTTGCTCTACAAATACATGGCAAGTGCCACAGGCACAAAGACCGCCGCAATCCGCATCGATACCGGGCACCATATTATCCAGCGCCAGTTGCATAAGATTGTCGCCAGCCTGGGCTTCTAGGGCGTGTTCGCCCCCTTGGGGGTCAATAAAGTGGATGGTAGGCATCATCACTCCTAAATTATTGTTGTTGTATTCAGAAATACCCTAGATTCTTAGGCCAGTTGGGCTGTGGGTTTTAGCAGTTTACGCCAGCATTTTAGCAGTTTGCGCCATGCGCCCCGGGCCAGCTTGGGGGTAGACTGGGGCAGTTGGGGAGGTAAAAATAATGAAACAAAAACCCTACTTACGTGCTAGTTTTCTTGAGGGCTATGGGGATCTGGTCTTGGGCCGGGGCGGCAAGCCCGCTGCCTTGATGGGGCAGGTGGGGTTGCCCACTGAGTTGGCCCAAAGCCAGCGCTACCTGATCTCGCTACAGCGCTTTAGCGATTTATTGGAGTTGAGCGCCGCCGAGCTGGAATTTCCGTGCCTGGGCTTGGCCCTGGCCCAGCGCCAGGATCACACCCTGTTCGGCCCCCTCAGTCAGTTGGTCAACGACTGCGATAACCTGGGCCAGGTATTTAGCGGGCTGATGCGCCTGATGCCGATCCAGGTGTCGGGCTTGGATTTTGATTTTCAGGTCGGCCAGGGCCGGGCCAAGTTGCAAGTCCGGCACAGCGATGTGGCGCTCGCCCCTCAATTACAGCAGTTTACCCTGGCCAAGTTTTACAAGCTGGCGCGCACCCTCAGCCAGGGTCAATGCCCTTTGCGGGCCTGCCATTTTACCATGGCCGAACCCGCTGATACCGCCGCCCTAGGCGGCTTTTTTAACTGCCCCATGGGCTTTGGCCAAGACGAGCTGTCGCTGGTAATGGATGCCCAGCTGCTGGCCCAGCCGGTGGGTCGGGCCGACTCGCTGGTGGCGGTGCAAAGCCGCCAGTTTATGGAGGAGTGCAGCGAAGCGGAGTTTATGGCCCAGGTGGAAAATGTGATGGCCAATTATATTATTGCCGGCCAGTGCCGGCTCGCCGACGTGGCTGCCGCCATGGCCACCAGCGGGCGCAGTTTGCAGCGCCGCCTGGCTCACAACGGCAGCAGTTACCAGTATTTACTTAACGGGGTGCGGGCACGTTTGGCGAAGGAGTTTTTACAGCGCAGCTGCTATCGCTTAACCGATATCGCGCTGATGCTGGGGTATAAGCAGCTCAGCTCCTTTAGCCGCAGCTACCAGCGCTGGTATGGCGAGTGCCCCTCCCAGGTGGTTCGGGATCCCGGGGGCTTCTAGGGTCCCGCTGCGCATCATCGAGTTATTCAGAGGTAGCCTAGTTCCAATTCCCTTGGCCAGGCTCTAAAATAGCGCTCTTTTCCGCGATTTGGCCCTGGCAGTTTCCCTATGACAGCACCCTTTGTTCACCTGCGTTTACACACCGAGTTTTCCCTGGTGGACAGCATTGTGCGGATCAAACCCTTGGTGGCTAAGGTGGCTGAGCTGGGTATGCCGGCGGTGGCGGTCACCGATGCCTGTAACTTTTACGGCCTGATTAAATTTTATACCGCCTGCCAGGGCGCCGGGGTTAAGCCCATTGCCGGGGCAGATTTTTGGCTGGCGCCAGAGGACGGCGAAGGCAAACCCACCCTGCTAACCCTGTTGGCCATGGGCCCCAAGGGTTATCGCAATATCACCGAGCTGATCTCCCAGGCCTATCAACACGGCCAGGTGCACGGCATGCCCTATTTGCAGCGCCCGTGGTTGGCCCCCAAAAGTGACGATGTAATTGCCCTCTCCGGTGGCCGCTTAGGCGATGTGGGAATGGCTGTGCTGGGCGGGCGCCAGGAGCAGGCCGAGGCCTTGTTACAGGGCTGGATGCGGGATTTTCCAGATCGTTTTTACTTGGAGTTGCAGCGCACCGGGCGCGACAACGAAGAAGACTATTTGCATGCAGCGGTGGCCCTGGCGGCCAATTACGACTGCCCGGTAGTGGCCACCAATGATGTGCGCTTTTTAGCCGCCGATGAGTTTGAGGTGCACGAGGCCCGAGTCTGTATCGGTGAGGGCATGGCGCTGGATGACAAACGCCGCGAGCGCCGCTATTCGGACCAGCAGTATTTGCGCAGCGCCGAGGAAATGGCCGAGCTGTTTAGCGATATTCCAGAGGCGCTGCAAAACAGTGTCGAAATCGCCAAGCGCTGCAGTGTGGATATTGAGCTGGGCACTTACTACCTGCCCGATTATCCCATCCCCGATGATTTTGAGCAGGACCCATTTTTTAGTGAGCATATCCCCTACGACACGCTAAAAGACTGGGCCGCCAAGGCCATGGCTGAGAAGTGGGGCGGGCGTGAAGGCGAGAGTGAGTACGCGGATATGCTGCGTACCAATATCTTTTTTGAAAAAATTTCCTACGAGGGTTTGTACCAGCGCCTGGCTATTATTCTGCCCGATAAAAATGCCGAAGATTACCCAGCGCGTTTAAAAGAATACACCGACCGTTTGCAGTTTGAACTCGATATTATTATGCAAATGGGTTTTCCCGGTTACTTCCTGATCGTGATGGATTTTATTCAGTGGGCTAAAGACCACGATATTCCAGTGGGGCCGGGACGGGGTTCCGGTGCCGGTTCGCTGGTGGCCTATGCGCAAAAAATTACCGATCTCGACCCGCTCGAATACGATTTACTGTTTGAGCGCTTTTTGAACCCCGAACGGGTATCCATGCCAGATTTCGATGTGGATTTCTGCATGGACAAGCGCGACCAGGTGATCGCCTACACCGCCGATACCTACGGCCGCGAGGCGGTCAGCCAGATTATTACCTTCGGTACCATGGCCGCCAAGGCGGTGGTGCGCGATGTGGCCCGGGCCCAGGGTAAATCCTATGGTCTGGCCGATAAATTATCTAAATTAATTCCCGCCGACCCGGGCATGACCCTGACCAAGGCCTATGACGGCGAGGAGCCGCTGCGGGATTTTCTGCGCGACGATGGCGATGCCCAAGAAATTTGGGATATGGCCAAGCAGCTCGAAGGGGTGGCGCGCAACGTCGGCAAACACGCCGGTGGGGTGGTGATAGCGCCCACCAAACTGACCGATTTTGCGCCCCTGTACTGCGACGAAAGCGGTGCGGGGCTGGTGACTCAGTACGATAAAAACGATGTTGAATCCGCGGGTCTGGTGAAGTTTGACTTCCTCGGCCTGCGCACCTTGACGATTATCGACTGGGCCAAAAAAATGATCGACAAGCGGCTTGCGGCCAAGGGCGAGCCGGAGCTGAATATCGAAGCCATACCGCTGGATGACGAGGACACCTTTAAGCTGCTAAAACGGGCCGAAACCACCGCGGTTTTCCAGTTGGAATCGCGTGGCATGAAAGACCTGATTAAACGCCTGCAACCCGATAACCTCGAAGATATGATCGCCCTGGTGGCACTGTTCCGCCCCGGCCCGTTAGACTCGGGTATGGTGGACGATTTTGTTAACCGCAAGCACGGCCGCGCCGAGGTGGCCTACCCGGATGCCAAATACCAGCATGAAAAACTGGAGCCAATTTTAAAGCCCACCTACGGCGTTATTGTCTACCAGGAGCAGGTGATGCAAATCGCCCAGGAGCTGGCCGGCTATACCCTCGGCGGCGCCGATATGCTGCGCCGGGCCATGGGTAAGAAAAAGCCCGAGGAAATGGCCAAGCAGCGCTCCGCCTTTGAGGCTGGCGCCATCGAGCAGGGTGTCGACGGCACCTTGGCGATGAAAATTTTTGACCTGGTGGAAAAGTTTGCCGGTTACGGCTTTAACAAATCCCACTCCGCCGCCTACGCGGTGGTGTCCTACCAGACTGCCTGGCTTAAGGCCCATTACCCCTCCCAGTTTATGGCCGCCACCATGTCCTCGGATATGGATAAAACTGACAAGGTGGTGACCTTTATCGAAGAGTGTCGGGAGATGGGCCTGACCTTGTTGCCGCCGGATGTTAACACCGGTGAGTTTCAGTTCTCGGTGGATGATGAGGATGCGGTGGTCTACGGCCTGGGCGCCATTAAAGGCCTGGGTGAAGGCCCGGTTGAGGCTATTTTAGAGGCCCGCAAAGACGGCCCCTTTGCCGACCTATTTGATTTTTGTGCGCGGGTGGATTCGCGCAAGGTGAATAAGCGCGCGCTGGAGGCGCTGGTGCACTGTGGTGCCCTCGACCGCATTGGCCCCGAGCTGGATATCGACCTGGCCCGGGCGATTTTATTGGCCGCCATTCCCGAGGCAGTGCAGGCGGCCGAGCAGGCCAATGCCAACGCCAATGCGGGCATGGTAGATTTATTTGGCGAGGTGGTACCCCAGGCATCGGCCGGTGATGTCTACGCTGAATTTGTGGAAAAAACCAAGCGTTTTAGCCTTAAAGAGCGTTTAGAAGGTGAGCGCTCCACCCTTGGCCTCTACCTGACTGGCCACCCAATTGATGAATATCACGAGGAGATGAAGCATTTGGTCTCCTCGCGCATTTCGGATTTGCGCGCCGATAAAGAGTCCCAGCAGGTGGGCGGCCTGGTGGTGGATATGCGGGTCATGAAAACCAAAAAAGGCGCAACCATGGCCATCGTCAGCCTCGATGATCGCACCGGCCGTATCGATGTGGCGATCTTCCCCGAGGCCTACGACCAGCACAAAGACCTGCTGGCCAAAGACCAGTTGTTGATCTTGACCGGCAAGGTCAGCCACGATGACTATTCCGGCGGCCTTAAAATGAGCACCGACAGCGTGCAAAGTTTAACCGAGGCTCGCCAGGCCCGAGCCAGGGGCCTGCGTTTGATGGTCGATCGGGACAATATGCCCAATGGCTTTATGGACGAACTGGCCGGCCTGTTTACCCCCTATCGGCTTGAGGGGGGCTGCCCGCTGCTGTTCCACTACCGTCGCAGTGACGCCCAGGCCGAGCTGGTATTAGGCCCCCAGTGGCGGGTGGCGCCCAATACTGAGCTGATCGATGAACTCAAGGCCAGGCTCGGTAGTGAAAGGGTGAGCCTGGTCTACTAATGCCGGGCAATATTGGCCCATTTACCCCTGCTTAAGGTCGACTCCGGCAACGCTTTCGCGTATCGTATCAGCCTGATTATGGGGTGGGCCAAGTGTCGCCGGCGCTAGTGTAGATGGGGTTAAGCCCCGCTGAATAGCACGGCCAAATCCGACCTCAGGGACAAATCCGACCCAAGGGCTACAGCGTCGTTATGAACCCCAATTACCTAGATTTTGAACAACCCATTGCCGATCTTGAAGCCAAGATCGAAGAACTGCAGCTGGTCGGTAATGACAATGATCTCAATATCACCGAAGAGATCACCAAGCTGCGCGAAAAGAGCAATAAGCTCACCGAGAATCTCTACTCTAACCTCAGCCCCTGGCAGGTGGTGCAGGTGGCCCGCCACCCGCAGCGCCCCTATAGCTCCGATTATATCGAACGCATCTTCGACGACTGGGACGAGCTGCACGGCGACCGCCACTTTGGCGACGACAAGGCCATTATCGGTGGGGTTGCCCGCCTCGATGGCAAGCCGGTGATGGTGATCGGCGAGGAAAAAGGCCGCAGCGTCAGTGATAAGGTCAGCCGCAACTTCGGCATGCCCCGCCCCGAGGGCTACCGCAAGGCCCTGCGCCTGATGGAAATGGCCGAGCGCTTTAAAATGCCGGTATTAACCTTGATCGACACCCCTGGGGCCTACCCCGGTATCGATTCCGAGGAGCGCGGCATTTCTGAAGCCATCGCCCAAAACCTGGCGGTAATGTCGCGCCTGCGCACCCCAATTATCTGCACCGTGATCGGCGAGGGCTCCTCCGGCGGCGCGCTGGCCATCGGTGTTGGTGACCAGCTCAATATGCTGCAATACGCCACCTATTTTGTGATCTCACCCGAGGGTTGTGCCAATATTATTTGGAAAACCGTCGACAAGGCACCATTGGCCGCCGAAGCCATGGGGGTTACCTCCGATAATTTGGAAAAACTCGGTATTGTCGACACCACCATCCGCGAACCCCTAGGCGGCGCCCACCGGGATATCGACACCATGGCGGCGAGCTTAAAAGATCACTTGATCGAGCAGGTTAACAGCCTGTGCGAAGTGCCGCTCGATGATTTGCTCGAAAAGCGCTTCGACCGTTTGATGAGTTACGGCAACCCCGAAGCCTAAGCGCGTCGCCCAAAACCTAAGCGCGTCGCCCAAAACCTAAGCCCTTGCCCAAAAAAGTGCCCGCAGTCTGCGGGCACGGTGTTTTTTATCTTATTCAGGGCTAGCCTAGTCGTTACTGCCCGGCGCTGTGGCCAGCGCCTTCGCGGCCAGCAGTAGCAGCAAGGCGCAAAGGGCGATTAGCAGATTGCTGCCCCAGGCTTCGGCGGCCCAATCCGGGCGCCACACTGACGCGCCGCTATCGATCAGCGCCAGGGCCAACAGGGGCCAGGCGCTCAGCTTTAAAAACAGCCCCAAGCTACGCTTTAGCTCACGCATGGTTAAGCACAATGCCAGGCTTATTAGCAGCCCCAGTAAAAAGCTGGCAGTGGGCAGGCTAAAAGCCATGGCGCCGAGCCCTGGCAGCCATTTGCTGGCCACAGCGCTGGCCAGGGCCAAGGCTGTGGCCAGAGGGTAGGCGCCCAGGCCAAACACCGTGAGCTTGGTCTTCCAGTCGATTTGCTTACGCCGCCTCAGCCATAAATACAGGCCGCTGGCGCACATAAAACTGGTGCCTAGCGCCAGCACAAAATACAACAGCTTCATCAAAATGCCGCCGAAGGTGGCGTAGTGCAGAGGCACGGTGGCACTGTATAAGCGCAGCACAAATTGGCGGTAGACATAATCTTGCAGCATTATAATCTCGCCATTATCAAAGCGATATTTGGCGCTGCTGTCGATGCTAAGGGTATTGCCATAGGGGCCGGAGACCAGCACAAAACCGTGTTTATCGCGGGGATAAACAATATTGATGCTGCTGGGCTTAAAGCCGGGCTTCATATCCGCCTT
>JAOXRV010000357.1 GCA_025800435.1 Cellvibrionaceae bacterium
CATAGCTTATTCGGTGGCTGCGGGGCAGAAGTTTGAGCGAGCGTTTGCCTGCCATGTTCGATTTCAGGTTCGTCTTTAGCGCCAAATAGCCTTGCCAGAAAACGAAACACCTTTTTCACACCTCGCCATAGTTTGGGCAGCAACCAGATCAGTAAAATAACAAAAACGATTAGGGCACCGATAAACCATAGTGGATGGTTCAGCGCTGCCCAGATACCGCCCAATACAATTAAATCTTCACTGATAGAAGCGGTCCAGTTTGAAAATGGCTCCGGGGAGGTATTAATCAATACACGACTGCCCGCCTTCGCCGCATGACTGCCCGCCGCTAGAGAGCCGCCGACCAACGCCGCAGCAATCTCAACCGCGGGTGCCAAATCACCTACCGCGCCTGCAGCTAATGCCGCGCCTGCAGGAATTCGAATAAACGTATGTAAACTATCCCAACCTGTATCTACACCCGGGACTTTGTCGGCGAAAAATTCTACAAAGTACATAAACCCGGCGGCCATCAAGATTAACGGATCGCTCACCACCTGAAGCTCTTCAGGCAGCGTGATATGCCCC
>JAOXRV010000360.1 GCA_025800435.1 Cellvibrionaceae bacterium
AATGTCCCTATCTATTGTTTGCCTCAAGTATTTTGGGGCTCAAATTTTTGTGTCGGTACCCTTGATTTTGCTCAGGGCGCCACCACATAGGGTTACATCGCGGGGCTACACCTGCGGGCCAATATCTAATTAACTCAACTAACTGATTGTTTTAAAAGCTAAAGCTGGAGACAACCAAGATGAAAATTCGTCCCTTACACGACCGCGTGGTAGTACGCCGCAAGGAAGAGGAAGAAAAAACCGCCGGTGGCATTCTGCTGCCCGGTGCTGCCAAAGAAAAGCCCAACCAGGGTGAAGTAGTGGCCGTCGGCGCTGGCAAAGCGCTGGATAACGGCGACGTGCGCGCTGTATCCGTACAGGTAGGCGACCAGGTGGTATTTGGCCCCTACGCTGGCAGCAACACCGTAACTGTAGACGGTGAAGAGCTGATTATCATGAACGAAAGCGAAATCTTTGGCGTTATTGAAGCCTGATATTCGCCCCGTATACCTATTCAGACATCTAAGGAAATTGAATCATGGCTAAAGATGTAAAATTTGCTGACGACGCCCGCCAGAAAATGCTGGCTGGCGTTAACGTGCTGGCTGACGCCGTTAAAGTCACCCTGGGCCCCAAAGGCCGCAACGTGGTACTGGACAAATCCTTCGGCGCCCCCACTGTTACCAAAGACGGTGTATCCGTGGCCAAGGAAATCGAGCTGGCTGACAAGTTCGAAAACATGGGTG
>JAOXRV010000529.1 GCA_025800435.1 Cellvibrionaceae bacterium
GCCAATAACTGAGCACAGCTGGTTTTGCCATTGGTACCGGTAACGCCTGTTAACATCAGGCCGGCACTGGGCCGCGCGTAAAATACCGCACCCAGCGCACTCATTTTGTGTAAGAGGTTTTGCACATTGATCAGCGGCACATCGCCGCTATAGCTGATTTCGCCGTGGCGACAGCCCGCCGCCTCGGTGGCCTCTTGCAATACCGCAACGGCGCCACGCGCCAAGGCATCGTCAACAAAGCGGCGACCATCGGTCTCTAAGCCGGTTACCGCAATAAAGCAATCGCCCGCCTTAAGTTTGCGGCTGTCTTGTTGCAAACCGGTAATGGGCAACGACGGGCATTCAATACCGGGCAGTATGGCGGCGACTAACTCTGCAAGGGTGAGTATATTAGCCATTGCTATCACCCCCCTGCCCTTCGGCGGCGGCCGCCAGCTGCGGCGGCACCCGCAACAAACGCAGCGCCGCCTCAGTAATGCGCCCAAACACAGGGGCGGCAACCTTGCCGCCAGAATAAGCTTGGGTGCCGGGCTCGTCGATCATAACCACAGCGACAATTTCCGGCTTATCTGCCGGCGCCATACCGGCAAACAGGGACATATATCGGTTTTCTGCATAGCCGCCTTTACCCAATTTATGCACGGTGCCGGTCTTGCCTGCCACCGGGTAATCCGGGCCCTGGGCCAGGGTGCCAGTACCGCCTTTTTCGGTAACGGTTTTTAGCATATTGCGCACCTGGGCCACATACTTTGCATCGGCCACACGGCTGGCCTCAATGCCCTCTTGATTGTGCAGCATCGACACTGGGCGCAACACGCCATCGTTGGCAAACACATTGTAAGCCTGGGCCAGTTGCACCGCAGTTAAGTTCATGCCGTAACCAAAGGAAAGGTTGGCGCGCTCGGTATCGTGCCACTTGGGCCGGCTCGGCAAAATGCCACTGCGCTCACCGGGAAAGCCACTGCCGGTACTGGCACCGAGACCAAAACGAGCAAAGGTATCGCGTACTTTATCCGGGTCTAAATCCAGCGCCACTTTAACAATGCCGACCTGGCTGGATTTGGTAATAATTTTAGTCAGATCCACCTCGCCGTAATTAACCGGATCGACAAAGGTCTTACCGCGCACGCGATAATAGCCCGGACTGGTTTCAATTTTAGTGGCTGGAAAATAGCGCCCGGTTTCCAGCGCCGCCAATACGGTCAGCGGCTTCATGGTGGAGCCAGGCTCGTATATATCGACCATCGCACGGTTGCGCAGCTGGCTCGACTTAAGCTTGCGTCGATCATTGGGGTTATAGGAGGGCTGGTTAACCATAGCCAGCACTTCGCCGCTGGCCACATCCAAAATAACCACTGAGCCGGCCTTGGCCTGATAGGCTTTTAAGGCGGTTTTTAATTCACGATAGGCCATATACTGCAAGCGCAGGTCGATACTGAGGCGAACATCTTTGCCCGAGCGAGCTGCTCGCACCAAGCCTTCTTCTTCGATTACCCGGCCTTTTAAATCTTTAATCACCCGCTTGGCGCCATCTTCACCGCGCAACCAAGTATCGTAAGCCAGCTCCAGGCCCTCACTGCCACTGCCATTTTTATCGGTAAACCCAATCAAATGGGCCGCAACTTCTGCGGCCGGGTAAAAACGCTGGTACTCCGTTTGCTGATAGACCCCAGGGATCTTTAAATCCAGTATCGGCTGCGCTTCTTGGGGCGGCATATAGCGCTTCAGATACATGAAGCCTTTATTGGCGTACAACTCAAAGCGGGCAGCCAGATCAGACTTTTTCATTCCCAGCGCTTTTGCTAGGCGCGGCCAATGCTGGCGCGCTTCCTCGGTGCGCATCAAGGCGGGGTTAGTCCACAGGGAGGTCAGCGGCGAGCTGACCGCCAGCGGCTCGCCATTGCGATCGGTAATAACACCGCGATAGGCTTTAATGGTTTCATTGCGCACGGTGCGGGCATCGCC
Organism: Cellvibrionaceae bacterium; assembly: GCA_025800435.1. GTDB lineage: Bacteria > Pseudomonadota > Gammaproteobacteria > Pseudomonadales > Cellvibrionaceae > Pseudoteredinibacter. Next base: position 1,966 of record JAOXRV010000529.1, read on the forward strand.
CTGGCCCTGCAAAAATTCATAGCCGCGATCATTGCCGGGCACCACTTGCAACAGCGCCAAATGCCAAACCAGGGCAGCGGCCACCAGCAACAGCACCAGCAGCGCCAAATAAAAACGCCAGGACTGCAAGGCAACAGGGCCAGAGCGCTTTTGCGGCCTGGCCTTTTTAACTGTTTTGCTATTTGCTCTTTTCACTTGTCGCCGCTATTGAGTTAAGACCATTTCACTGGTCGCTGGTGTTTTCATTTTTAACTGCTTGGCCGCCACCGATTCGACTCGGTTATAGGTGGCCAAGGCGCTTTGCTCTAATAAGTACTGCCCCCAAGCCACTTGATAATCATTTGCTTGGCGACGTTCGAGCTCCAGTTGATTTAACTTAATACGACTACTGTGAGTAACATTAATAACAGCCACAGCTGACACAATCACCAGCAGCCACAACACGGCCACCACTGCCAACCAGCGCCAATTAATATCCCCCAGCATCGCTTCCATTACCTATAAGTACCTAGCAGGCTTCAGAGCTTTTCGGCCGCGCGCAAAACTGCACTGCGCGAACGCACGTTTTCGCTCAATTCTTCTGCGCCGGCCTTTACTGCACGACCGATACTGCGCATGGTCTTACCGAGCTGATCCTCGGTAACAGGCAAGCCAGCTGGCAGTGGCGCTCCCTTTTCCTGACGCCGAATAAAACGTTTCACCATTCGGTCTTCCAGGGAGTGGAAGCTGATCACCACCAGCCGGCCGCCCGGTTTTAGTACTGCTAAGCTCTGCTCTAAGGCAGTTTGCAAGTCACCCAGCTCATTGTTGATATATATGCGTATCGCCTGAAACGATCGCGTTGCTGGGTTTTTCCCCTTCTCCCATGCGGGATTGGCCTCGGCCACAATATTCGCCAATTGCAAAGTGCGGTTAATGGTCTTGGCCCCGCGCTCTCGCACTATGGCCCGCGCTATGCGCTTGGCGAATCTCTCCTCTCCAAAATCTTTTAATACCTGGGCTATCTCCTGCTCTTTGGCAGTGTTAAGCCATTGCTCTGCGGTCATGCCCGCACTGCTGTCCATGCGCATATCCAGGGGTCCATCCTGCATAAAACTAAAGCCCCGCTGGGCCTCATCCAGTTGTGGCGAAGAAACACCTAAATCCAACAACACCCCGTCGACCTGATCCATGCGGCCTCGGTCTTGCACCAGCGCTTGCATATCCGCAAACGAGGCGTGGGCAATTTCAAAGCGCGGCTCAGCGCCAAAACGCTGCTCGGCCACCGCTATCGCCGCCGGGTCTTTATCAATGGCCAGCAAGCGTCCGCCGCTGCCCAAGGCTTTTACTATCTCGCCACTGTGGCCGCCACGGCCAAAAGTGCCATCGATATAAAAGCCATCTTTATCCTGCAACAACAGCTCGACGGCCTCGCCCAAGAGGACGCTGTAGTGATCTTGTTCAGCCACGCTTTACCCTACAGTGCCAACGTCTGCATTTCGGCCGGTATTTCCTCGTCGACCTCCTCATCCAAGAGCGCAAACCAGCTCTCTTCACTCCACAATTCAAACTTCTTACCCTGGCCAACCAACATCAGTGCTTTTTCCAGGTTGGCGTATTTGCGCAATGGCCCGGGAATGGTGATGCGACCGTTGCCCGGATCCATCTCCACCGTGGTGGCATAACCAATCAACATGCGCTTGGCCCGAGCCGCGGCCTTATTAAAGTTAGGCAGCGCCTCAATCTGGGGCAGTATTTGCAACCACTGAGGCTCGGGATAAACAAACAGGCAACGGGCCTCGGTATTGGCGGTAATGACCAAACGACCGGCACAAGCCTCCTGCAACACGTCGCGCAGACGGGTTGGGATGGCTAGACGCCCCTTGGCGTCCATATTGATGTCGTAACCGCCCTGATACACTTTTCGTTTACCTGACTCGTGCCTTCACTTAAGCTCGTTTCTGGAGACTTTCCCCACCGATTTCCACCTGAAAGCCGGTTTGGACACAAATCTCCACTTTTCTCCACTTAGCTACACTATAAAACCCAAGTGTGCAAAGTCAAGGTAAAAACCCTTTAAAATCAGCGAACAAGCACAGATATTGCCGCGAAAAGTCACGAAAAAGCGAAAACCCAGAAAGGAAGCGAGAGAGAAAAAAGATAAAAATCAGGAGAATGGAACCCAAACTTAAAGTAATACTTTAAGTTAAGGCGATCTGATCAAAAGAAGAATTTCAGAAAAAAGCACCAAAGGCACAAAGGCCGCCACAAAGCCAAGCAAACCGCCACCAAAAGTGCCGCAAGGCACAGGCAAGCAAAGCGAAGCCCAAAGTGCCGCAGGCACCGGTGCCGCAAGGCACCCAAAAAC
>JAOXRV010000530.1 GCA_025800435.1 Cellvibrionaceae bacterium
CCTGATATTTGTCAGGGAGCCGGGATTTTCGGCCAATGGCGTTGAGTATGAGGTCGCTGGCGCATGGGGCGCCCCCGGCTATACTTGGGCAGCGGATTTCACAGGCGATGGCCGCGCCGACATCGCCTCGGCGTCCGGGAATAAAGTTACGATGCGGATTAAAACCCAAAGCCGCGAAAGAAAAGAGGGCTTCCGACTTGAAACCTGGAATGTAGCGGGAAGCTGGGGCGATGCCGCGTATACATTTGTCGGCGATTTCAATAATGACGGAAAAGCCGACATCGCCTCCGGATATGGCTCCACGATGTATATGAGCATTTCCACCGGTGCTGCTTTTACGAATGAGGCTTGGCAAGCCCCAGTCGCCTGGGGGGCAGCAGGGTATGCGTGGGTCGGCGATTTCGACGGCGATGGGTTCGTTGATGACATTGCAGCAGCCAATGGCGGATCGGTATCAATCGCCTTTTCCAATGGAAAAGGGTTTGACGTTCGAAACGGTAGAATACCGAACCAGTGGGGCCAGGCCGGATATGCTTGGGCGGCTGATTTCGATCGCGACGGCAAGACAGATATTGCAAGCGCCAACAATTGTTCGGTGGCATATATGAGGTCTGACGGCCTAAACTTCCGTTTGCAAAACTGGAAACTGGAATTGCCGAGATCGCCGCGTTGCAGTTCGGTGCTCGCTGATCTCAATAGTGTTCAACAATACGAGATAAACGGGCTGGACGGTGCCAGCAAAGCCGCGGAGGGGGGGAGCAGCTGCGATTATTAGGGGCATTCATTCCGAAAGCGCTTTGCAATTGGCTTGGTCGGTTTGGCGTCAATACCCTGCTCATCTAGCCTGTAAACTCCATGAAGCTGGCGCTAACAAATTTGTATTCTGGAATCACCT
>JAOXRV010000378.1 GCA_025800435.1 Cellvibrionaceae bacterium
CGGGCAGGTCTTGTACGCCCACCACGCCATAGGGGTACATAATCGCCATGCGTTCGACCAAGTTGGCCAGCTCGCGCACATTGCCAGACCACTGGTGGCGACACAAAGACAATATAGCTGCCGAATTAAAGCGGATTGAACCGCGGTTTTCGCTTTCGAGACGGGACACCAGTTCATTTAGCAACAGTGGAATATCCTCTTCTCGATCGCGCAGTGACGGCATCTCAATAGGGAAAACATTTAAACGATAATAGAGATCTTCGCGGAACGTGCCCTCTTCGATCATGCTTTCCAAATTGCGGTGAGTCGCGGCGATAATACGCACATTGGTGGGGATACTCTTATTGCCCCCTACTCGCTCAAAGGTTTTTTCCTGCAATACACGCAGGATTTTAACCTGCATATTAAGGGGCATATCGCCGATTTCATCCAGGAACAGGGTGCCGCCTTCGGCCAGCTCAAAGCGCCCAGCGCGGGCGCTAATGGCCCCGGTAAACGCGCCCTTCTCGTGACCAAACAACTCACTTTCGAGCAGGTCTGGGGGAATTGCGCCGCAGTTCACCGGCACAAACGGCGATTCGCGGCGGGGCGAATGGTAATGTAGATTGCGCGCCACCACCTCTTTGCCAGTACCGGATTCACCGGTGATCAAAACGGTCACGTCTTTATCGGCCACCTGGGACATCATGGTGCGCACGGTTTGAATCTCGCGGGAGGTTCCCACCAAGCTACGGAATAAATGTGATGGGCGCTGGGCCGGGGCATTCTCGGCCTGGCGCTTGGCCTCTCGATAGCGCTGGGCCTTGTGCAGGTTGTTGAGCAGCTGGTTATAGGTAATGGGGGTATTCAAGCTGGCCAGCAAGGCGTGCTTTAAAGGCGCGGCCAACTCGGCCCGCAGCTCTTCCAGCTCGCTGCTCTTTTTACCCAGTAAGATTACCGGCAGCTTATCATCCCAGGTCTGCACTTCTGTTAGCAGTTCAACCAGTGGCCGCCCGGCCTCGCAGTTGCCCAGCAATACCGCCACAAACTCATCGGCCTGCTCACCGCTGCCATCGACAAATGACTGCCAACCCGATACGGAACTGGCGATAC
>JAOXRV010000383.1 GCA_025800435.1 Cellvibrionaceae bacterium
GCTGCTACTTGGCCCTGCCTTGGGCGGGCCCTAGCTTAAGTTTGTGCTTAGGTTGGGCTGGCACCGCCGCCGCCACCGCCGCCACCACCGCCGCCGGCACCGCCGGCACCACCGGCGCCACCAGCACCGCCTGTACCGGCAGCGCCGGCGCTGGCAGTGGCACCGGCATCGCCAGTACCGGTGTCACCAGTACCCGTATCGCCAGCACCCGTATCACCAGCACCGCTGTCACCGGGGCCAGCTGCAGTAGCTTGGGTTACTTGCTGGGCTACACTGGGGTCGGCCGCAATGGCTACCTGTACAAAATTATCCGCATTATTGGGTTGCGCCTGGCTGGCACCCTGCACGATCGCGTTAGCGACCTGGGGGGCTGCCTGCACGGCCGCAGTTACAATGGCGTCGGCCTGGCCGGGGGCTGCTTGCACGGCCGCTTGGGTCAGGCTGGCGGCAGCGCTTGGGTTGGCGGCAATGGCGGCCGATACGGCGGCAGCCACCAGGCTTGGATTGGCCTGGGCAATGGCGGCAATCGCATCCTCAGCGCTCATGCCTTCGGCCATGGCGTTGGCCAGTACCTCGGTAACGGGCAGGCCATTGGCGACATCGCCGCTTACGTCGGCATTGGCCGACAATGGGATCAATAAAGAAAGCAGTAGGGGCGAAAGGCCCTTTTTGAAAAAGCTCGGCATGTCGATTCTCCTTGAATTCGTTCTATCGCCTTTTGTACTTTTTGTACCTTTATACGCTCTATACCTGGTCAAATTCTATCAAAGCTCCTATAACAAGTTAAACATAAATTGTTAAAAAATCGATAGGCGTGACAATCTTAAGTGCTAATTTGCTAGATTAAAGGTGCCTCGCAGCGCTCTGTTTGCTTCGGTTGGGGTTTGGCGTTATTAGTGGCGTGTTTTTTAATTTCGATGAGTTATAAGTGCTTGGTGTTATCGCTTGTCGTTTGTGCTCAATTGCGCCGCTTTGGGGTCTGTGGTTTGTAAATCACCGCCAATTAAGCGACAAATTAGTGGCGCTGGAATCATTAAAAGAACAAAATGTTATATCTTTTGACGCTGGTGGCGTTAGAAAACAGCTAAAACTGTGATAGAGTCTGCTACCAAACTACAAACCAAAATTCTTTTGTTTTTGCTTTAGCCGGCTATTCTGCATTTATTTACCGTGTTGGCCTCTTTTGCTGGCGGCCAGCGGATAAATATGTGCCAGCTTAGGTACCATAGGCTAGCCGCCCAACAGGCGCGGCCGAGTTTAGGGTGGCGCAGTTT
>JAOXRV010000532.1 GCA_025800435.1 Cellvibrionaceae bacterium
TGCCGGTTTTTATATTGCCTAGTCAACCATATTGCAAACATCCGCCGCTTCGGTGGCATTCTTTATTTGCTCAATGCCTGCGCCTTGCGGCGCCATAGGCCTGAACATTGTCGGACACCCAAGCTGAACCAAAGCGACACGCCCAGCCCAGAAAACGTGAACCGCCTCACAACAAATAGATGCCGCAACAGGCAAATTTAACCACCTAACGGCAAGAGGTAATTGCCCCACAAAATAACAAGGAACTTAGGGCATGAAGTCTTTTGCCGTTCGGTGTTTTGCCGCTGTACTGGTATCTGTAAACCCCAGTACCGCCCTGGCCCAAATCACAACCATTTACTCTCCCGAGCCCATACCCACTACCTCGGCCTCTATTTCTGTGCTGCTTACTGCAGCGGTCTTACTATTGGGGCTACGCAAAATTTGGCAGCGCCGAGTAAAAGCGAGCGCGCAGCTGCTGGCCATAGGGTTTGGCTTATTTGCGATCAACCTATGGCAGAGCCCCGAACTGCGGGCACAGCTGCGGCTGGCCTTTAGCAACCCGTATGGTGAAACCCTACAAATCCCGATAGACCGCATAGTAAACGAGCAAACACTGGTCGGCTTTCAATACGCGGATTTTATCAATAGCTCGGGCCGGCCATTAATGATCCGCACTATTGCTGCGCCAACATTCGAACACTGTTTTCCCGGCGGTTTAAGCGCACCTTTTTTACCCCCGGCTTTACCTCCGGCAGCTGAACAATCGCCCTACCCCGAGTGCGAAGAAGAGCTGCGCCTAAGGCCAGATAAAATTTGCCGCTACTCGGTCGAAAGAGCCTGTGACCTGGCTGAGCAGCAGCATCAAGCACTACTTGAATTAAGCCCGGCTGAAATCACCCTTGAGGCATTCGGCACAGTGGGTGAATTAACCCTGCGCAACAACCCCAGCGCCCAGGCCAGCGCCCGCAACTTGAGCATTGCGCCACCAGGGGCATTGGTGGTCAGCGATGATTGCGGTGCTGAACTGCGCCCCGGCGACAGCTGTACAATTTCCTTGCAGGCCAATGGTGCCGGCGGCCCAGACCCGTTGGAGATTCACTCTGACAATAGCTACGATGTCAGTAGCCTCGTTAGCGCCAACGCCTGGGACCCGGAAGTACCGGTAAGCCAGCGCCAAACGCTCGCCCTACAAAGGCTGCTAGACGATCAGCAAAGCTGCAACCCCTTTACGGCCTTGCCGTTTGCCCCGGATATTTTGGGCTTATTAGATATAAATACATTGACTGCTCTGCCCAGCACCTCGGCCAGTTATGCCGAGAAGGGTTTTGAAGTGCGTCGCTGTGGCAATTTTACCCTGTTGGTACAACAGGAACTTGGCCAACCGGTACGCAGCCTATTGTTAATAGAAGGGGATATTCAACCAAGCTACGGCGGCCTGTTTGCCCAATTCGACCAGAGCACCCTGACCGACACTATTATTTATCAAGTGGCGCCGGGCTTTGACAGTAACGCCTTGAGCCCGGCCGAACTGCCTGACGTTCTCGCCGCCGCCGTGACCCGCTCTTACGGTGGCAGCCTGGGCTTAAAGGCGGGCCAACACATTACTGGCCGGGTAACCCTGCGCGGCTTCGCGGCCCAAGTGCTCAGCGCCATGAACTACCCCAACGACAATGTGGTGCTGACCACCGGCCGCGAGCTGCCGCCCCTGGCCTGGCAAAGCGGCGCCAGTGCCGGCGCCGGTCAAGACGATGAAAACTCCTTTAGCGATGGCCTTAAACCCACGCTATATATCGAGCTGGCCCACGACGGCAGCTGGGCCAATAGCGCGGGCATTCAGGGTTTAAACCTGATTGATACCACCGTGTATTACGATGAAGACAATAACTTTGGCTTTTGGGGCGTGGGTGACTTTAACAGCAACCCCATCGCTATGTTTTATAACGGCCCATTGAAATTCTCCAAAGACCCCAGTGATTATCTTGAGGCCCAAATAGGGTTCGGTGCACGCGATATTACCCTGGGCCAATACCTGGCCTTTATGGCCGCCTATCAAGCCCGCTACCCCAACCTAATAGGCGGTGCTGCCAGCAGCGCGACCGATACTATTTACGACGGCATTCTCGCCAGCTTAAATTTTTTACCGCTGGATTTAGTGGCAATTAAAAATAATAAAATGGCCAGTTTAAATTTTAAATCCGGCGACCCTTTTCCCGATTTAGACTATTTCAATTTAGTCGCCCTCGGCCCCTTGGCCAGCGCCCAGGACGGCAGCAATGGTCCGCTGTTTAAACTCAAAGGCGATGGTGAATTATTTAACAGCCAATTTGGCAGCGTCGACTTTACCGCTTCGGCCAGTGGCGCCAGCGGCACGGCCAGCGGCGACCTGGGTATTAACCTGCCGCAGGTGGCCGGGGTAAACCTCGGCAGTTTTGGGGCCGCCTCCAGCCTTACCATTAACGCTGATGCCAGCAACCGTTCGATGGTGCTAAACGGCAATCTACAAGCCGGGCCACTGGGTGGTCAGGGTCTCGGTTTAGTGTTTTCTAATAACCAAGTGACCTTTTCCATTGCCCCAAGCTGTGTTATTCCCACCCGCTTAATGGGCAATGCCAACCTCAATGGGCCGCTCCAAGATATGACCCTGGGCAGTCTTTCCTTTTCACCTGCGGCCTCGCTGCCCACCGCCGACCCCAGCCAACTGCTCGGTTGCGCCAGCGATATTTTTGTACTGCTGGAGAACGGCGTGGTGTATGTATTCCAGGCGGGCCAACAGCTGATGCAATACGCTGGCAACCTGCTGCCCGACAACCAAGTCACTCAAATTGGGCTTGAGGGCATGAAGTTTGCCAGCGGCGTCATCGTTAACGCTCCCGCCGAAATTTTAAATGTGGCCGCTAATATTCCCGGCGCCACCCAGTTAGCCGGCGCCGCCAGCGCCGTGCAAGGGGAAATCAACCGCCTCGCAGCGGAAGCGGCAAAAGCAGCGGTCAATGCCGCCATCAACTTTGTCGCCGGGCCAGTACTGTCAGCGGCGGGCGCCGTGTTTGATGGCGTCGGTGATTTGATCAGCGATATCGGCTCTTCCTTTAGCAGCTTTGTCGGCAG
>JAOXRV010000392.1 GCA_025800435.1 Cellvibrionaceae bacterium
CTGACTTTCCCAGAAGATTACCACGCCGAAGAGTTAAAAGGCGCCGAGGTAGAGTTCGCCGTTAAGGTTAATTCGGTTTCTGCCTTAGAGTTGCCTGAACTGGACGACGAGTTCTTTAAAAAGTACGGCGTTGAAGAAGGCGGCGAAGAAAAGTTCCGCGAAGAAGTGCGCAACAACATGGAGCGCGAGCTGAAAAACGCCGGCAAAAACAAAGTTAAGGCCCAGGTAATGGACGCCTTGTTAGAAGCGCACACGGTTGAAGTGCCTAAGGCCCTGATCGCCGGTGAGATCGATGCTCTGCGCGGCCAGATGATGCAGCAGTTCGGCGGTGCCGCTGAAAACATGGACCTGAAATCTCTGCTGCCCGATGATATGTTTACCGAGCAGGCCGAGCGCCGCGTTGCCCTGGGTTTGGTTGTTGGCGAGCTGGTTAAGAAAGAAGAGCTAAAGCCCGATGCCGAAAAAGTTGACGCCATGATCGAAGAAATGGCCTCTACTTACCAAGAGCCCGAAGAGGTGATCAACTACTACAAGAGCAACCGCGAGTTGCTGGCCGGTGTTGAGTCCGCCGTGCTTGAAGACCAAGTGGTTGACTTTATCCTTGCTGCGGCCAAGGTTGAAGAAAAAGACAGCTCTTACGAAGAGGTTATTAAGCAGGAACAGCCCGCTTAAGCAAAACCGTTCGTTTGCTGATCAAAACGCCGGCTTTCACGCCGGCGTTTTTGTGTGGGGCCAAAAATATTCGTCCCAGAACTGGCATAGTTGTCAGCTTGCAGTTAAGCTCAAGGTAGAAAAATGGGCCGCCAGTGAGCTTTGCTGAACGAGCGGTCACCATTGATATGACCAACCAAGGAAAATAATGTAGCAATGTCCAGTATCGACACATTAAACCCCCTGACTCCCATGGCCAGCGGCCTGGTACCCATGGTAGTGGAGCAAACTTCACGGGGTGAGCGCTCCTACGATATCTATTCTCGCCTGTTAAAAGAGCGGGTAATCTTTTTGGTGGGGCAGGTCGAAGACCATATGGCTAACCTAGTGGTGGCCCAGTTACTGTTTTTAGAGGCTGAAAACCCCGATAAAGATATTCATCTATATATCAACTCGCCCGGTGGTTCGGTGACCGCGGGCATGTCGATTTACGACACCATGCAGTTTATCAAGCCTGATGTTAGCACCATGTGTATTGGCCAGGCCTGTAGCATGGGTGCCTTTCTGCTGTCCTCTGGGGCCTCTGGTAAGCGTTTTTGCCTGCCCAATGCCCGCACCATGATCCACCAGCCCAGCGGCGGTGCTCAAGGCCAGGCTACGGATATCCATATCCAGGCCCAGGAGATCCTCAAAATTCGCGAGCGCCTGAATGAAATAATGGCTAAAAATACCGGCAAATCGGTCGATCAAGTAGCTACCGATACCGAACGCGATAACTTTATGAGTGCGGAAGAATCAGCCGAGTACGGTTTGGTTGATCAGGTTCTAAGCAGTCGTTAAGGTCGGGAGTCTGAATTTAGATGATTTAGACGACAATTAGGCAGCAATGATGTTGACTCGCCTCTTGTGGGCTTGAAAAATACCGTAAAAGTACTCATCTTGTCTGGTATCCGTGCTTTTATAGTGCACACCGCTGTGACGGGTTGTTTGGTGTAGTCACCGGGTGCAGTTACCGGGTGTCGTTACCTGAAGTAGTTGCCTGGTGTGCATCTTGCTAGCTGTATTGGCTAGACGCCAAACAGTTGGCAGGCCCGCCGCTCAGCGGGGCGAACCCATACATTCGTCGCCTGTGAGCCAGACGGGATAAAATATCCAAGAATTATGGCCATAATTAAAGGGTCAAAAGTGGAGTGGTTTAATGACCGATCACACAAATGAAAACGGGGACGACAACGGCAAGCTGTTGTACTGTTCCTTTTGTGGCAAAAGCCAGCACGAAGTGCGCAAACTGATCGCCGGGCCCTCGGTCTTTATCTGCGATGAGTGTGTCGACCTGTGTAACGATATCATTCGCGAAGAGATCCAAGAGGCCGCGGTTGAGGGCAGTTCCGATAAGCTGCCCACCCCCCAGGAGATCTCCTCCATTCTCGATCAGTACGTGATCGGCCAGCAGCGGGCCAAAAAAGTACTGGCGGTAGCGGTTTACAACCACTACAAGCGCCTGCAAATTGGCGAGAAGAAAAAAGACAAAGACGAAGTTGAGCTGTCCAAGAGTAATATCCTGCTGGTGGGCCCCACCGGTAGTGGTAAAACCCTGTTGGCCGAAACCCTGGCGCGGCTGCTCAATGTGCCCTTTACCATTGCCGATGCCACCACCCTGACCGAGGCTGGTTACGTGGGTGAAGACGTCGAAAACATTATTCAAAAGCTGCTGCAAAAATGTGACTACGATGTCGATAAGGCCCAGCGCGGCATTGTCTATATCGACGAGATTGACAAGATCTCACGCAAATCTGATAACCCCTCTATCACCCGCGATGTCTCCGGTGAGGGTGTGCAGCAGGCCCTGCTCAAGCTGATTGAAGGCACGGTTGCCTCGGTACCGCCCCAGGGCGGCCGCAAGCACCCGCAGCAGGAGTTTTTACAGGTTGATACCTCAAATATCCTGTTTATCTGTGGCGGTGCCTTTGCGGGCCTGGACAAGGTCATTCGAGACCGCTCCGAGAAGGGCGGTATCGGCTTTAGCGCCGAGGTTAAGAGCAAGTCCGACGATAAGGATTTTGGCGAAACACTGCACGAACTGGAGCCGGAAGATCTGGTTAAATACGGCCTGATTCCCGAGTTTGTCGGTCGTCTGCCCGTTATTGCCACCCTAGAGGAGCTAGATGTTGCCGCTTTGGTGCAAATTTTGACCGAGCCGAAAAACTCCCTGACCAAGCAATATGGCAAGCTGTTTGAGATGGAAGAGGTAGAGATTGATTTTCGCCCCGATGCCCTTGAGGCGGTGGCCAACAAAGCCATGGAGCGTAAAACCGGCGCCCGCGGACTGCGTTCTATTATGGAATCAGTGCTGCTCGATACCATGTATCGCATCCCCTCGGAGGAGAGTGTGGCCAAAGTGGTGGTGGATGAATCCGTTATTAAGGGCGAGTCCGAACCGCTGTTGGTGTACGAAACCAGCGAGCCAGACCAAGCGGCCGCCGCCGAAGACTAGCTGCGCGATAGTCCGCGATAAGGGGTGCTTAGGCACCCCTTTTTTGGTTTTGGCT
>JAOXRV010000409.1 GCA_025800435.1 Cellvibrionaceae bacterium
GCTGGCACTGTCCTTACCGCTAAAGCCGTCGATCGCGCTTTGATAATCGCCGCGCTCGTAATCGGCGCTGGCGCGCCACTCGGGGTTGTTAAACAGCTCGCTGGCCTGATCAAAATTTTGCTCTTCGAAAGCTTCCATTGCTTGCTGATCCCGAGTTTGCCAGAGGTCTTGCCATAGGCTCGGCTCGACAGTTTGGGCAGCACCCGCTTGAGCCTGGGTTGGCGGCGCGTACAATTGGCCGGCCAGTAAGCTGCCAAGCAACAGCGGGCTGGCACTGAGCAGCCAACCTCGACGAAAGCTGAGGGGGAATAACAGCACTAGCGCCAATACCAACCAATAGCCACGGTCAATCCACTGGTCAAATTCGCGCTCTACCTCCTGGGTATTATCATTGCTCATTTGCAGCCTGCGCTGCCAAAAGCTCTGCAGGCTGCGAATATCTCGGTCGCTATTGCCGAGGGTGGCAAACACACCGCCATTTTCAGCGGCCAGATTAGCCAGGGCAGTGCGATTGGTTTTAGCCACGATAATGCCGCCGCTATTGTCTTTGACAAAGCCTTGGCCGCCGGGACCGATGGGGATGGGGCCACCGGCTTCGCTACCCACAGACATGACCGACAGCCGCACCTGGCTATCGTCGAGCAGGTTTTCAATTACCGCAAATGCCTCATCGACTACGCCGTCGCTGAGCAATAAAATATTGCCGTAGTTGCGGCCGCTGTCACGAATCAGTTGTAGGGCCAGTTCGATGGCCATCTCTACATTGCTGCCCGATAGTGGCATTAGGCCTGGGCTCATGGCGGGCAATAAATTAACCAGGGTATCGGTATCATCGGTGAGTGGGCTGACCACATGGGCTTCGCCGGCGTAGGCGACCAGGCCGGTTTGGCCCTCGGAGCGCTGCTTGAGTAGATCGATGAGCTTAAAGCGGGCCCGGTCGATGCGCGAGGGTTTAATGTCATTGGCGTTCATGGACGGTGACAGATCCAGCACAATAACCAGGGCATCGTCTTGCTTGCTAACCGGAACGGGTATTTTTTCCCAGCTGGGGCCGGCCAGGCCGAGGCTGGCCAGGCTTAATGCCAGGGCCAATAGCAACCACCAGCCACTGCTGTTGCCGCTGGGACCTTTGCCCTGCAATAAATGGGGCAGTAGGCTGGGGTCGATATAGTGGCGCCATTGTTGGCGTCGACCCAACAGCTGCCAAGCCAGCAAGCACAGTAACCAAGCTAGGGGAATCAAGGCCAGGGCCAGGGGCCGCTGCCAGTGGAAATCGGCGAGAGTCTCAGCGGCTATCATGGCGCTGCTCCTTTTCCGCGCTGTTGCTCGGGCCTGATCGCTGTTGTCATCAGGGCCTGCCCTAAAGGGTTGAGTAGTTTTAGCAGTAGCAACAGTAGACACAGGCCAATGACCAGTCCAAGCGGCAGGTGGAACAGCGACTTGCGTGGTCGGAAGGTCTCTTGTTCCTGTTCGATCGGTTCGAGTAAATCCAATTGCTGA
>JAOXRV010000422.1 GCA_025800435.1 Cellvibrionaceae bacterium
GGCCATGGCCCAGTCGGATGCCTGTATCGCACCGCCGGCCCTGTGGCCCGAGCAAGCCGAACGCTTGGTGGCGGTTGAGGCCGATAGCCCTTATAACCGCTACAGTATCACCCCGGCGGGCATCTCGCCGATGGCCATTCCCGGCGAGCCGGAGCTGATGTACACCGCCGACGGCCTGGAACACAACGCCCATGGCACGCCTTCTTCGGTGGCGGATGACCACCGCGCCCAGCTCGATAAACGGGCCGATAAGCTGGCCGAGTTTGATTATGGCCAATACTGGGCACAAATCGATGGCGACGCCGATGCCGAGGTGGTGCTATTGAGTTGGGGCTCGGTCAGCGGTGTCTGTATCGAAGCCTGTCAGCGCTTGTGCCAACAGGGTATCCGCGCCAAGGCCATTAGCTTGCGGCTGCTGGCGCCCCTGCAAACCGAGGCACTCGACACGGCGATTGGAGCAGCCACGAAGCTGCTGGTGGTGGAACAGAGCCACAGCGCCCAATTTTTAGCTTGGCTGCGCAGCAAAATGGACCTGCCGGCCAACACCCACAGTATCCATCAACCCGGACCGCTGCCACTGCGGCCGGGCCAGTTAGTCACTGCCATTAGCGAATGGGATTTGCAGCTAGAGGAGGCCCACCATGCAGCCAACTGTTAATGCCGGGGCGTTAAAACCCAGAGATTATAAATCCGCGGTAAAACCCATCTGGTGCCCAGGTTGCGGCCACAACAGTGTGTTAACCGCGCTGACCAAGGCCCTCGCCAGCCTCGGCCTGGCCAAGGAAAAAGTCGCCATTATCTCTGGTATTGGCTGCAGCTCACGGCTGCCGGCCTATACCGATTTGTACGGCTTTCACGGTGTACACGGCCGCGCCCTGCCAGTGGCCACCGGGCTCAAAGTGGCGCGGCCCGAGCTAACCGTATTGGCAGTGGGCGGCGACGGCGATGGCTTTTCGATTGGCGGCAACCACTTTTTACACGCCTGCCGGCGCAATGTGGATTTTGTCTATATCGCCATGGATAACGAGGTCTACGGTATGACCAAGGGCCAGGCTTCACCCACCACCCCAGCCGATTGGGACCACAGCAAACTTACCCCCCATGGCCCAGGAGTGCCACCGATTCAGCCGGTGGGTTTGGCCCTGGCGGCCGGCGCCACTTTTATTGCCCGGGGCAATTACAGCAGCCCCAAGGGTTTGACCGATTTAATTATTGCGGCGATACAACACAAGGGGTTTGCCTTTGTGCACGCCCTCAGCCAATGCCCAACCTTTGTACCCGAGCAAAAAGAGTGGAAACACGCCGTGCACCCCTTTGCCGAGGTCGACACCAGCGATGCCGCGGCGGTGGCTGCGGCGGTGGCCAGGGATGACGGCTTTGGCCAGGGCATTATCTACCAGAGCCAGCGCCCCGCCTTTGACCCGGCCAGTGCCCCAGAGCACGATGATGCAGCGCTGCTTGAGGCCATGGCAGCGGAGTTTTCCGCCTAGGCTAGCGGCCGCTATTTGGCTTGTGGCCGCTTAGCTTTGGCAGCCAGCACCTCGGCTTGCAGCTGCTCCAGCGCGGCCCGGGCCTGTTCTGGGCTGATGCCGGGGTTATTGGCCACCGCCTCGGCCACAGCTTTTTGCGCCTGGGCCCAGTGTTGGTCGCTGGCGGCTTCGCGCTTGCTGCTGGCCCGTTCCACCAGAGCGCCGTTTTTAACGATATCAATGGTGGTCAGCTGATCGGCGCTGACCGTTACCTCGCCCATGGCCAGGGGAGCGGTTTCGCTGCCCACCTCAATGGTATAAAAACCCTGGGGCAGTTTAATCGGCTCGCCGTTGACCCGGCCCTTGGCCACCTCATTGCCGGCGCTATCGGCAACCCGATAGCTTGCCCCCAGCACCGATTCAATGGCAGCGGCAAAACCCCGATTGGTTTGCACATTGTAAAATTGGCCACCGCTAATTTGCGCCACCCGCTTCATGCTGTCGCGCAGCTGCTGCTGTTTTAGATCGATACCGACAATATCCAGGCGAATATTAAAGCCCATCTCGATCAATTGCTTGACCGTAGCTTCGGGGCTGGCACCGCAATATTCCTCTCCATCGGTGACGACCACAATATGTTTCTCACCGCTGACCGAGGCCAAATCTTTGGCGGCCTGCACCATCGAATAGGTCAGCGGCGTAGTGCCCGCGCGCACATTAATTTTATTGACCGCTCCAATTAGCTGTTGCTTGTTCACTTTACCCAATGGATAAATTAACTCGCTATCCTCGCAATCCCCTGGCGCGTACTCTTTAACCCGGTGGCCAAATACCCTAAACGCCAAGTCGCTGGAATCGGGCAGCTTGCGCACAATATCGCCCAGCACTTTTTTGGCGACATCAATTTTTAGCTCGCCATCAATGCGGTTCTTATTGGAACGCATGGAACCGGAGGCATCGAGAATAATCTCAAAGTGGCTGCTGACGGTATTTTCGAGCAATTTATCCCCAGTGGTTAGGCGTAATAAACCCGGTCGGTTATCGATATTGGCCGCCAGGCTATAAGGGCGTTTGTCGGTCAGCGCAGACATAATGGACTGATACAAGGCATCCAGTTCTTCGCTTCGCTCGGCGTATAGACTCTTAGCCCGCGTCGACTCGGATAAATTGGCCAGAAGCTGCATACCACTGCCGCCAATTTTGGGGCTATACTGGTTTAAAATATCACCCAGGCCCACCGTATAGAGGCTAATTTTTTCATTTTTTACCCGCTGCCAGAGGTCGTGGTAGGGCAAGCGGCTACCACTGTCTTGGCCATCGGTCATCACCACAATAGCTTTATTGCCCTTCTCACTGGCCAATAGCGCCATACCCTTTTCAATAGCGTCGTAAAGGCGGGTACCGCCGTAGGCGCCAAAATTACCTTTGGCAGCCTTTGTTAACACAGCGGCATCGCTGCTAAACTCGCTGTTTAATACCTTGACGTTATTACTGAATGTAATCAGTTGCAACTGCGCCGTAGCGCCAACATTTTGAATAAATTTATTCACTGCCGCGGCCAGATCTTTTTCATTGCCCTGCATGCTGCCACTGGTATCCCAGATCAACACAATACTGTGGGGCGCCTGGCTTAAGCGATAAAAATAATCGCCGGCGGGCATATGCAAGGAAAACTTCTTACTATTGGAAACCAGGCTATCGGGCGAGAACTCATACAGTGGCTTGGCATCGCCAGTTTGCACTGATAAATGGGTTTGAATCGAGGGTTCGCTGCGTAATTCGGCGGTAACCACAGCTGGCTTTGCCAAGCTTAAGCGGTAATAGTCGCTCTCGCCCAAGGGGCTTATGACACCGCCGTGAGTTTGCCCAAGGCCCAAGGGGTTTGCCTCGGCCTGGCTGTTATTGGGTTCGAGCTCGCTCACCTCGCCCACAAGGCTGGTAGCTGCCACAGAAGCTTCCGCCGTCTGCGGCGCCGGGCCGCGATCACCACCACCGGCCAGCACCGAGCGGTAGCCAGGCTGCTTGGCTTCGATCACCGAAACTTTACCCAGGCTAACAAAATCTACCTGGCCGTGGGTTTGGGTCACGCGCAGGCGCAGGAACCGCATTGTTTTATTAATGGCAAAACTCTGTGCTTTGGCCTCTGCCTGCAGTTGAATCCGGGCCAACTCTTCAAAGCCGTCGATGGGCGAGCGCATCGAGCCCTCAATCACGACTTCTTTGGCAAAAGACTGCTTAATTTTGGTATTGCCCAAACCCAGGCTCGAAGGGTCGATAATAACGCGGTCGACCAGGGCGCTGCGCCTGCCATTAAACGCCAATACAAAATCCTGTGGCAAGTAATTGGCACCACCGACCTGGCTTTTACCAGACTCCCAGCGAGACCCGGAGAAGTAGCCCTGCTTCCAGAGTGCAGACGAAGCGTATTTATTTTTCTGCTGCGAGCTAAACCAAACCAGCGAGCCACCCAGTTCAGGCCTGCTCAGGTCAAACTCCATTTCACTCACGATTGACTCGCTGCTATTGGATTCGATCACACTCACTTCGCCGAAGCTCACCGCCGGATAACCAAAGCTTGAGGTCACCACCAGCTTAAGATATTTAGCCTGTGTAGCGGCCGGTAAAATAATTCGCTGGGGGCGCAAGGTCTGCTGCAATAGAGCATCGGCCACTTCCACAAAACCACTCTCGGGCGACTCGGTCGACACCTGCACGCTGATGCGCCTGGGCAACATATTGCTGTGCAGGGCGCTATCGATAATGACAGAATCCAGTGTCGCCAGGCGCTGCTGATAAAAGCCGAGGGTTACTGAATGGGGGCTCAATTCATCTCGCTCGGAGCGCCAGCCACAGCTTTTATCGCAGCCACTGGATTTGTTCGAAGCATTGAGGGCATCAAAGCCATCGATAAGCTTATCGCCCTGCCAGTCTTTGCCGCCGTCTTGTGAGGACACAGACAGCACTGCGCCACCCAGTGCACGACTGGCAATGTTTAAACCCGGCGACTGAAAATCGGGTTCCAACACCTCGGCCTGCTGGGCTGATTCGGTCGTCTCGAAGCTGGGGCTTAAGGAGGTAATCTGTCCGGGCTCCACCCTAAATGCCGGCCCCCAGCTATAGTGTTTATTGGAAAAACTGACCACTTGGTAATTGCCCGGGCGCAGTGGCAGGCTTACAGTTTCAAAGTCTGTACTGTAAATAGCTTTGGACTCGCCCTGACGGTACACCAGTAAAGTGGTTCGACTGTTGGGCTTATCGACCTTGAGCGCCAACCCCGAATCGAGTTGAAACACCGTGTCCTTGCCGGGCGCCACATCCACCACACCGTACTCAATGGTCGAGTTATTGGCCAGTTTTATCAGCAGTTCGTATTTGCCTGCCGGCAATAATGCCGAGCCCCAGCGCTTTTTAACCACGGTAAAATCTCGCCGACTGCCGGGCTTAGCCAGCTGCCAAAATACGGGCGCTGGCAACTGGGCGTGGGCTTTAATCCGAAACCGAGTGTCGGCGGTCACAGCCGCTAGCTGCCCAGCTTTCAGCTCAAGCTTGCTATGCTCAATTGGCTCCTGCCCCTTTTCACCGATGTAGATGCTGTAACTGCCCGGAGGCAGTGCCACCGCCGCTGCGCTGTTGCGAATTTCGGCGGCGATATAATTTTTGCTGTCCACCACTTTCCACAACCCCGGCGTGACACCTTCGGGCAGCTGCAAGGCAACGCCGGTATCGGGCGAGTATTTGCCAATACTGCCCTCGCTAACCGTTAGCTTTGTTAGGGGTAGCCAGTTTCTGATGCCTTGGGCAAACTCCAATTGATAACTGCCTGGGGCGACATGAATGACCCCGTATTTATCCAGGGTGCTGGAGGTTTGGCCACTGGCCTCAGCGCGCAAGCGCCATTTGAATGAGGCCAGATCCAGCGGCCCTGGCACCAGTTCAACCCCAGAGGTATTGGCCCAAGACTGAGGCGCCAGGCTCACAGCGGTACTGAACCAGAAAGTAACAATAAGAAGACTTTTAAGAAGATTTTTCATAGCAGACACATTCAACGAGGCTTGACCGTATATCAAGCAGCCTACCCCAACGGCTTTGAGCTGAACATATAAGCGCCGTGTGAAGCGGCTTGTCCGCCTTAAAAGCCCAAATAAGTCTAACAGGCTTAGGCATAAAAACGCCCAAATTTATTAGAGCCTAGGAGGTAGGCATTAGAAAAATGTCTGTACTGAACCCAGCTGGGCAGGAAGACTAAAAACGAGGAAACAAAAGCCGCTTGTCTTTTACTTGCACAACAAGACAAGCGGCTTACTAATCAAGGGAGCCCCTGAATTAGAAGTTATACTTCAAGCGCAAGCCGAGCACGCGACCTTCGTCGGTGGTCTGGGCGTGGGAACCGGCCAGCACCGGCACATCGAAGCGAATCATGGCGACTTCTTCATCGGTAATATTGCGACCGTATAAGGTTGCCTCCCAGCTGCCCTCGGTGCTGCGCAGGCCAGTGCGCAGGCCAATTTTAGTGTAGGCGCCCTGGTAGTCGATGGGGTCTGCATCACCGGCGGTAGAGAAACGCGATGAGTAATTGATATCACCACCTAAGAAAAACTCCATAGTATCGCCCACCGGCAGCTGATAATCGAAGAACAGCGAAGCGGTTGTATCCGGGCCAAAGGTGGTGCCGCGACCCGATAGATCGTTTTCGCCGTTAGTGCCACAGCTGCCGCCAATGGCGTCAATCTGGGCTGCGGTACAGGGGGCGTCCACATACTTGTCAAATTTGGCGTTGAGATAGGCCGCACTTAAACCGACTAATAGGTTTTCGTTCGCCTGCCAGCGCAAATCGGCCTCAAATCCCTGAATCGTGGATTCAGCAGCGTTGGTCACCAAGAAGCTAATACCGCGGAACACCGAAACCTGAAGATTTTCATACTCGGTATGGAACAAGGCCCAGTTGGCAGTCATGGCGCCATCTAGCAGGGTATGCTTGCCACCGATTTCAAACGCCATCACCTCTTCATCGTCAAACTCGAATCCGTCGTGGGCCGAGGTACAGCGGTTAATGGAGCAATTGTCTGGGCCGGCATCGGCTGGGCGGCCGTTATCGGAGGAGCTAAAGCCGCCGGATTTAAAGCCTTCTGAGGCGGTAAAGTACAGCATCGCATCGGAGTTGACATCCCACTGCAAGTTCATCGACGGAATCCACTTGCTGGTCTTGCGCGAGCCGGTCAAATCGCGGGCATAGGCACCAAAGGCATTGCCGTTAATCACTGCCAATGTCACATTGTCACTGCGGTTGCCCATGCCAACTTGATCGTCGGTCTGGAACTGGTTGGAGATTACGTCTTTTTCTTCCTCGGTAAAGCGCAGACCGAAGGTTAAACGCAGCGCGTCGCTAAAGTTAAAGGTACCCTGGAAGAACAAGGCATAGGATTCGGCGTCAAGCGTGTAATCGTGTACTCGACCGGCCTGCTTGACCGTCAAGGCACCACCACTTAAGACCTCGTACAAGGAGTTTCGGCCGAGTGGATCGGCCAGTTTAAACAGACCGCCGAAGCTGCCGTCGATGGCCACTTGACGCTGAATTTTCAGCTCCTGGGATTCAATATAGGCACCGGCAATATATTCAAAGAACTCACCCCCCGGAGAGGTCAGGCGAAACTCTTGTGAATACTGCTCAAAATCTTGGCTGTCATCGCGGGAGATAAAACTCAGCGGCAGCCAATCCACATCGGCGCCATCGACCATATCGTAAGTGGAATAGCCACTGACCGAGGTCAAGGTGTACTCACCCAGGGCCAGGTTGGCGGTAATGGCGACATTGTCCGATTCGTTTTCACTGCTGTCGGGGTTGCGACCTATGGATAAGGTGGTGCCGTCAACGCCGTAGTTATTATCGCGCAGGGCGGTAAAGGGCTTGCCGGCAATACTCGCCAGCTGCGGGTAAAAGGCATTGGTAATGCCGTAGGCGGTGCGCGCAAAAGCCGAGGCGTTGGGAAAGTTGGCCGCCAGTTCGCCCGGGCTTAAATAGTCGGTCACATAGGTGAGCGAGCCACTGCGCTCGAACTCGGCGTTGCCGTACTTAAAGGTAATATCTAAATCATCAGTCACCTGCCAAAACGCCGACAGGCGATACATTTTTTCTTCCAGTTGGGTCTCATCTTGGTTGAGCTGCAGGTTGCGAACCCAACCGTCGCTCTCACGGTATTTGTAAGCAAAACGCAAGGCAAAATTATCGCTGACCGCACCACTAAAATGGCCCTCGACCAAACGCCCGGCATTTTGCTCGGCGCCGACAGTGATGCTGCCGTTAAAATCTTCATCGAGTTTGGCGGTGGCGGTGGTCACACTGATGGCACCAGCGACAGTGTTTTTACCGAACAGCGTGCCCTGGGGGCCGCGTAATACTTCGACTCGTTCAACATCCATAAAGGGCGAGCGATACTGGCGTGCCCGGCCCATGTAGATACCGTCGATATACATGCCCACCGACTGTTCAAACGCCTGGTTATTGCCCGAGCCCATACCGCGCATATAAATATTGGTATTTACCGGCGCCTCGGCTATGTGAAGGTTGGGTACATGGGAGGCCAGCGCGGTCATGGTGAAAATGCCGGCGTCTTCAATTTTTTGCCCGGTTACGGCACTGACCGAAATGGGTACATCCTGCAAACTCTGTTCACGCTTTTGAGCAGTCACAATGACTTCTTCGAGTACAGCGGCCTGTGTGCTTGGAATAATTTGAGTGGCCACCGCGCAGGCGACCGCCGCGGCTAAACGCGCGGGACGGGTAGATTGCATCATTGCTGAATCCTTAAGAGTATTTATTATATTTATTTACGCTTATTGTTGTTATTTATGTCGCCTAGGCCTGAATATCAATGCCAGGGCGAGTTGTGAAAACTAACTCAAAAGCTGACTAAAATACCAGGGCAAAGAACAAGTATAAGAAATCGATATAAGAAACTTGCAAAGCTGATAGTTTTGAATCAAAAAAAACCGGATAAAAACCATTTTGTGTTACTTTTAGCAACAAGGGCAGCTCGGAATAACTCGGTAACGCTCAGCGGGTTACTCAGCGGCGCCTCAGCTAAACAGTTTTATTAATCAGGCTTATCTAATTTACCTTCCAATTCAAAATCACCGCGACTGCGCAAACGGGGCTTGTCACGCAACTGGGCAAAAGGATCTTGCTCGGCACGATAATCGCCATCTCCAGGCTGGGGCGCTTTGGGCGGTTTGGGCTTTTGGGTCTGCCGGGGCTGCTGTGCTGCCCGAGCGTCTTCGGCCGCCTGTATTTGATGCAGGGCGCCAATATAATGATAGACCCCGTAGACCAGCAGCGCGGTTATGCCCAAGCCCCACTTTATAAAAAAAGACAGGCCTATATGGCTATCACTGCCGGTGTTGCTGGCAAAATCGATATATTCCCCGTGCAAAAACGACAGTAGAAACCAAAAGCCAAACAACAGCAGTGTGCTGATAATAACGCCCTTATAGCGCCGCCAAATTCCAGCGAGAATGGCAACGCGCAGCAGCTGATTAATCACATCCACCACCCGAGGCCGAGGGAGGCAATCACAAACAACAGCCCCTTCTCTTTAATTTGGCTTTTAATTTTATCTTCTTCTTCGCGCACCACTATTTCGAGGGTTTCGGCGGGCAGGTTCTCAGGTTTTTGGCCAGCAATTAAAATACGTGTGCGCGCGCGCTCTATCGCCTTATTGCGAATTTTGCGCTGCATATGGCGACTTAAACCCCGCACCGGCGCGCTAACCGTGGCACCAATACGTTGGCCAACACCGGCTTGCTGCTCTGCTTGGGCCCGGGGCGCGGCCACGGCCTCCAGCTCATCGGGCGCCTCTGGTAGGGACATATCGCTGCTAAGTTCCCCTTCTAGAATCCCAGGCTCGGGCTTGACCGTATCGGTCTTAGCCGCCTTGTCTTTTTTAAACCACTTCAAGCTATCTACCTCACCCCATGGGTGTTAAATAAAAACGTCTATTGCCCAGCAACAATAGACCGGCGACAATAGTCACTGCAAGCTGGCCACCTGCTGAAGGCCATTAAACCCCTGGGTTTGCACATAGACCACCATCGTTGACCCACGGTATTATAAGCCTAGGGCCAGCTAAAGCCACCGTAAGCGGCCTCGCCGTTGGCACTACGCCATTGTAGCCATATGTTTGCGAGCAATAAACTTATGCTATTTCAGAGCTTGGCCTTTGGCGTATTTTTGCCTTATATTTGCTGGGCTGGAACAATAGCATTAAGGTAACTCTGAATATGATCACAGCCACGCCTATTGCCGGTGCCTTGGGCGCCGAAGTTAGCGGCATTGACCTAAGCCAGGCCATCAGTGAAGCGGATATTGCGCAGCTGCACGGTCTGTTGGTTGAGCAGCAGGTAATTTTCTTTCGCGAGCAGGATATTAGCCCGGCCCAGCACAAGGCCCTGGCCCAGGCCTTTGGCCCACTGCAGAGCCACCCCGCCTACCACACCGTAGAGGGCTACCCTGAGATTACCATTTTAGAAAGCAGCCCCGATAAGCCCACCAAAATTGAAGAGTGGCACACGGATATGACCTTTCGCCCCTGCCCGCCCCTGGGCACTATTTTACGCGCCCGCCAGAGCCCCAGCCAAGGTGGCGACACCCTGTGGGCCAGCCTGGGGGCCGCCTACGATGGCCTGTCGGATAAAATGCAGCAGTTTTTATCGGGCCTGACGGCGGTGCACGACTTCGCCTTTGGTTTTCGCCACAGCCTGGCCGAGCCCGGTGGACGCGAGCGCTTGGCCCAGGCTATCGTCGATAACCCTCCGGTGAGCCACCCGGTGATTCGCACCCATCCGGTCAGCGGGCGCAAAATGATTTTTGTAAACCGTTTGTTTACCACCCAAATCGAGGGCATGAGCGAGAAAGAGAGCCGCGCACTGCTGGAGTTTTTATACCAGCACTGCGAAACCAGTGAGTACACCTGCCGCTTTCGCTGGCGCGAAAACTCCATCGCCTTTTGGGATAACCGCAGCACCCTGCACAAGCCGATCAACGACTACCTACCCGCCTCGCGGCGAATGGAGCGGATTACCATCGATGGCGATCGACCGTTCTAACACAGCAGCAGAGATCTGTACTATAAACTCATGCAATAGAGAGCCTTGGGCTAGGAGATAGCTTCTAAACAAGCCGCTAGGCCAGTAAAAAATCTCGCATCCACAGGGCGACGCGCTCAAAACTGACATCGTCGCCGAGTGAAGCCAGGGCTTTTTCGGTATTGTCTTCACCAAACACTTCCCGGCGCAATTTTAACAAAGCCTCGCTGTAGTCTTTGCTAAATTCCGGGTGGGCCTGAAACGAGAGAATATGGTCATCCACCGCGATCATGGCATTGGGGCAAAAATCGCTGCTGGCCAGCACCGTGGCACCGGGAATATTCTCGACCACTTGATCCTGGTGGGAAACCAACATCGAGAAGTCTTCACCCGCCTGGCCGTATTGAGTGGCCGACTCGGTCAGTTGGTAGTGGTGCACACCCAAGCCCCAACCCTGCTCGGCTTTAATGGTTTTGCCCCCCAGGGCCTGGGCCAACAATTGGTGACCAAAGCAGATACCCAGCATTTTCTTTTTCGCTGCGTGGGCTTTTCGCAAAAAGGCCTCGGTATCGCGGATCCACTGCTGGTCTTCATAGACCGAGGTTTTACTGCCGGTAATTAAATAGGCGTCCACCTCATCCACCGAGGCCGGCAACTCGCCGCGCTGCACCTCGTAGCTGCGAAACTCAAAGCTGGGCTCTACCGCCTGCAGCAAGCTGGCAAACATCTCGGGGTATTCGCCAAACTTATCGACCAACTGGGGCCGAACATCATCGGTTTTTAACACGCCTATTAATGTCATTTCTATCACTCATTGGGCCTAGCCCATTTTAATATGATAGGACTTAGGCTGGGTTAATTGGTGGTAGCCAAGGGCCGATAAACTCGCCCCGCGGCCGGTATTTTTTACCCCGGTCCAGGCCAGGGCTGGGTCCAGGTAGTCGCAGCGGTTAATAAACACCGTGCCGGTTTGCAGCTGCTCCCCCAGGGCCAGGGCGGCGGCTTTATCACTGCTCCAGATCGAGGCGCTCAGGCCCAAATCACTGTCGTTCATCAGCGCCAGAGCTTGGCGGTCATCGGCGACGGGCATAATCCCCACCACCGGGCCAAAGCTCTCTTCGCGCATTACACTCATGCTGTGGTTTACATCCACCAGCACCTGGGGTGCCAAATAGGCGCCATCGCCGTTATCCAGAGCAAAACCGCTGCTATCGATACACGCCCTGGCGCCGGCTGCTAGCGCGGCCTTGGTTTGGCCGCGCACCCAATTCGCCGCGCTAGCGCGCACCATCGGACCCAGGCTAGTGCTATGCTCCATTGGATTGCCCAACCGGTACTGTTTCACCTCGGCAATAAAAGCCTCGCAAAAATCCTTATAGTGCCGGCGCGCTACATAGATACGCTCGATACCACAGCAGGATTGGCCCGAATTAAAAAACGCCCCATCGACCAGATTGCTGACCGCACTGGCCAGGCCATTGCTATCCAAGTCAGCGCGCACATAGGCCGGGTCTTTACCGCCTAACTCCAGGCCCAGGCCCATAAAACTGCCGGCGGCGGCCTGTTCCATATCGGCCCCGGCCGCGACCGAACCGGTAAAGCTGCAAAAGTCTAGCTCGCCGCCATTGAGCAGGGCCCGAGTTTGCTGATGGCCCAGGTGTAAACACTGCAACAGCCCCTGGGGCAAACCGGCCTGGGCGAAGGCGCGCTGAAAGTGCTCCCCCGCCAAAGGGGTTTGGGCAGAGGGTTTTAACAGCACCGCATTGCCGGCCACCAATGCGGGCAATACCGAGTTGACGGTGGTTAACAAAGGATAGTTCCAAGGGGCTACGGTTAGCACTAACCCAACTGGGTTACGGCGAATAAAGTGCTCGCCGCCGGCGATTGGCCCGGGTTCAACATCGGCCAGGGCAGCCGGGGCAATATCGAGCATATAGCGGCCCCGCTCTAGCAGGCCATTGATCTCGCCACCGGCATATTGAATCGGGCGGCCCATCTGCCAGCTGATCTGCTCGGCAATGATATCCCGGTGCTCTTCAAAGTAAGCCAGTGCTCGCTCGGCGATGGCGATGCGCTCGCCCAGCGGGCGCTGCTGCCAATCGCGCTGGGCGCGGCGGGCGTCGGCCAGCGCCGCTGCCAACTCGCTATCGCTGCAGAGGCAGCGCTGCACATAGAGTTTATTGTCGACGGGAGAGATACAGCGCAACTGGTCGGGCATTGGCAACTCCTGGGGTACCTTTGAATAACTCGGCTAAGTGGCTATAGTACCAACAAAATAACAAGCCATGTTCAAATTGCCGATAACACTCATCTCCCAGCTGCTTGTTATCCTGCCGTTGACACTGTGGTGGTTTTGGCTCCCCTAAAACATCTCCATCTGCTCGATCCGCGCCTTAACAGGCCCGTAGGAGACCCGGTGAATTGGGCAGGGGCCGAGTTTGTCTAGGGCGGCCATATGTACCTTAGTGGGGTAGCCCTTGTGGCCGGCGAAGCCGTAGCCAGGGTATTCGCTATCAAAGGCGACCATCTCTCGGTCGCGGGTGACTTTAGCCAAAATAGAGGCGGCGCCAATACAGGCCACCCGGCCATCACCTTTTACCACCGCCTCGGCGGCATAAGTCCAGCGCGGAATTTTATTGCCATCGACCAGCACATGCTCGGGCTGGATATGCAGGCCCTCAACCGCGCGCTTCATCGCCAGCAAACTGGCCTGTAAGATATTAATTTCGTCTATCTCGGCCACACTGGCTCGGGCGATACACCAGCTTAAGGCCTTGGTTTGAATCTCATCGAACAGGGCATCGCGCTTTTTCTCGCTGAGTTTTTTTGAATCGTTTAAGCCATCGATGGGCTTGTTAGGGTCGAGGATAACCGCTGCGGTGACCACATCACCGGCCAGGGGGCCGCGCCCCACTTCATCGACACCGGCGACTAAATCGCCGCTATAGCAACTGACAAAGGGTTCTAACTCGGGCATGTTATTTCTCTAGTAATTTGGCGATGGCGCCGCTGGCCAAGGCACCGGCATCTTGCTGCAGCTGCTGGTGAATGGCCAAAAAGCGCTCGACCAGCATCGCGGCGCGGCGCGGCTCTTGTTGGGCCAAAAGGGATTGGGCCAGGTTTGCTGGGGTCGCCGCCTCTTGCAGTAATTCCGGCACCAGTTCTTCACCGGCGAGCAAATTGGGCAGGGCA
>JAOXRV010000425.1 GCA_025800435.1 Cellvibrionaceae bacterium
GACCGAGCTAACACCCTCCAGCTCATCCATCTGCGCCAATAACCAGCCCACAGACTCTTGGTGAATCTCATCGACTGTGCGGTCTTGTGACGCCACAGGCTTACCGATACGCAAAGTGATCGTACCCGGCGTTTTCGCAAAGCTCTTACCCGGCCAATACTTTCCTGCATCATGTACGATCGGCACCACCGGAACACCCGCACTGGCCGCCAGCATTGCACCACCTTTGTTAAACTTACCACGCTCTCCAACTGGCAGGCGGGTACCTTGTGGAAAGATCGACACCGGAATGCCCTCTTCCAAGCGGGCTTTGCCCTGTCCCAACAGTTGCTTTAACGCGCCACGGCGCTGGCTACGGTCAATCGCAATAGGGTTCAATAGACCCAACGCCCAGCCGAAGAAAGGAATTTTCAATAGCTCTTTTTTTAATACGATACACTGCGGGCGAATCAAAATTTGAAAGTAGATCGTCTCCCACTCACTTTGGTGGTTGGCGATCGCCACAAACGCGCCCTCTTTAGGTAGGTTTTCACGCCCCTCGACATTCACTTTTACACCACAGCAGAT
>JAOXRV010000493.1 GCA_025800435.1 Cellvibrionaceae bacterium
CTGACTCAGGGCGTTTATCGCTGACCACAACCCGGTAGACGGTGCGTGCGCCATCAACGCACAAGCGACTGACAATCGAGCGTCTAGCTGCCCCAGGCGGGATATTTAAGCAACGCGCTAAGTTTTCATCGAGTAGATTTATTGACGACCACTGTTCAGCCGCAGTCGATGAAGATTGCGCGCTCATCAAAACACCAACAATTAGCAAAGCATTTTTTAGTGAAACGGTAGTGGCCATGAATAGTCACCTCAAGGGGATTTACGCCAGCGTAGTTACCCTTATCTTGCCCTCCATGGCCCTTAAACTGAATCAGACACTCGACTGAAGCTGACTAGCTTGGCATTTACTTTTGCCCTAAACATTTATTGCCAGCACCATCACATCACGCTTATTCAGGTCTTACTTAGCTATTACAGCGCCCACTACAATTTAATGTATATTAGTCTCCTGCCCAAGGCCGGCACTCTGGTAGGGCACCCTAGACCCTGCTACTGCATTTTCTATAGCTGCAACAAACTAATTGGCGGGCAAGCTTTTGGCCAATAGGCCCGCACACAACAGCAGTAAGGCCGACACCATCAAACAGGCTTCTAGCCCCCACAACTGAAACAGCAGCCCCGACAATACAGTACCCAGCAAACGCCCCAGGGCATTGGACATATAGTAAAAACCCACATCCAACGAGGCGCCGTCGGCACGGGCGTAGGCCACCACCAAATAACTGTGGTAGGCCGAGTTAATGGCAAAAATAAAGGCAAAGGCCAGCAGGCCACACAGCAGCAGCCCCTGTTGCAGCATCGGCTGCTGGGCATCGCTAAGATAAAGCCCCAAGGCGATGACGGCGGTTAGTAAGGCCAATATCGTCGCCCATAAAAATAATACAGCACCACCGGCTTGCTGCTTGATAAAGCCCGGCGCACTGCCCTGCACAAAGCCGTATAAAATAATCCAGCCGGCTAAAAAAGCGCCGATGGCGCTGTGGCTCCAGCCGAATATGCTGGCCAGGGAAAT
>JAOXRV010000495.1 GCA_025800435.1 Cellvibrionaceae bacterium
AGTGGAGATGCTGGGCGAAGCCGGCTTGGGCTTTAACCCGCTGACGGATCTGTGTACCCAGATAATGCCCGAGCCCACCGAGGATTCGGTGCAAAAGGCAGTGGCCGCAGTAAAGGCCGGCCAGTTTGATGGCATTGTGGCGGTTGGCGGCGGCAGCGCCATCGACAGTGCCAAGGCGGTGGCGGTACTGGCCGCCCACGGCGGGGTGATGGCCGATTATAAGGTGCCGGCCCAGTGCGATATACCGGGGCTGCCTTTAATAGCAGTGCCCACCACCGCCGGCACCGGTTCCGAGGCCACCCAGTTCACCATTATTACCGATGCCAGTACCGACGAGAAAATGCTGTGTCGGGGCCAGGCCTTTATGCCCAGTGCGGCGATAGTCGACTACGAGCTAAGCCTGACGGTGCCGGCGCGAGTAACCGCGGATACCGGCATCGATGCGCTTACCCACGCGATCGAGGCCTATGTCTCTAAAAAAGCCAACCCCTACAGCGATCATCAGGCCCTGGCCGCAATGCGTTTGATCGCCCCTAATCTGCGCAAGGTCTATCACAAGGGTGAAGACAGCGAGGCCCGCGAGGCGATGATGCTCGGCAGCCACTTGGCCGGGGTCGCCTTCTCTAACGCCTCGGTAGCCCTGGTACACGGTATGAGCCGGCCTCTTGGTGCCCATTTCCATGTGCCCCACGGCCTTAGCAATGCCATGCTGCTGCCGGCGGTTACCGAGTTTTCCATGCCCGCCGCCAGCGCCCGCTACGCCGACTGTGCCAGGGCCATGGGTATCGCCAGCGCTGAACTACGCAATGAGCTGGCCAATGAGCTGTTATTGGATTGGCTAAAAGACCTAAACCGCGATCTGCAAGTCCCCGGCCCAGAAGCCTACGGTATAGACCGCGAAGTATTTATGACCAAGCTGGATATTATGGCCGAGCAGGCCTGGGCCTCGGGCTCGCCGGGGAATAACCCGCGCGTGCCGAGCGCGGCTGAAATAAAGGAGATTTATCGGCGTTTGTGGGCCTGACTACAGCCCTAAAGCTACTCAGTTGGAATACCTGTGGCGCGTTAATTTTCATTGTTTCTACTGCTCGTTTAATTTGTGCCCAGTTAACAGAAATTTCACATAATTGAACTGGCAATAATTGGATTTACGCCTATACTTTGGCCTTGGCGGTTTAACTGGCAAGCAGAGGGGCTCTGTGTCAGTGGCGCCAATCCCCCTTTTAAGACTGGAGTACTCAGAATGTTAAGAAAAAGTTTGTACCAGCTCGGTGCCTTGACCCTGGCCATGGGCACGGCGATGAGCGCCCAAGCCGAGACCGTATCGAGTGTAGCGATTGCCAGCAACACCTATAATGCCGGCCAGACCATTACGATTACCGTGGGTTATACCGGTAATGTTGATGTCGATACTACCGGTGGTACTCCATCTATCCCGCTGACCATCGACACCAACACCGCTCCTGTTGGGGTTCAGGCTGTGTATTCCGGCGGTACCGGTACTAACAGCTTAACCTTCGATTATGTGGTTGATCCAGATTTAAATGACACTAATGGCATTACCCTGGACTCTAATATTTTTGAAAACGGTGGCGATATCACCGATACCGTCGGCGGTGCTCAATCTGGCCTTGCCCTATCAGCTTTTGATGCCTCTGGCGTGCTGGTCGATTCCAATACGGCGCCTGTTGTTACCTCGGTAGCGGTGCCTGCAAACGCCACCTACACTGCCGGCCAAGATCTGGACTTTACCGTTAACTTTGACGAAAACGTCGATGTTGATACCGGCGGTGGCACTCCCTCGCTGGCCCTGACTATTGGCAGTGCTTCGGTTAACGCTAACTATGTATCCGGCAGTGGCAGCGGTGCCCTGTTGTTCCGCTACACTGTTCAGCCCGGCGATGTGGATGCCGACGGTATTGCGGTTGGCGCACTGAGCTTGAACTCAGGCACCATTGAAGATTCGGTCGACAACACCGCCAACCTGACCTTAAACTCCGTTGGTGATACCTCTGCGGTATTGGTCGATGCGCCAGTCGCGGTAAGCTCGGTGACCGTGCCCGCTGCGGGTGATTATGCCACCGGCAGTAACCTCGACTTTGTGGTCAACTTCAATGCTAATGTCAATGTCACCGGTACCCCCCGTTTGGCCCTAACCGTTGGCAGCGCCACGCTTTATGCCGACTACCTATCTGGTACTGGCAGCTCTGCTTTGACCTTCCGCTACACAGTTGGCTTAGGCGATTTCGATAACAATGGTATTGCCATTAGTGGCAGCAATATCGATCTTAACGGCGGCGCTATTGCCGGTGCCGGTGGCCCCGCGGCCCTGACCCTAAACAGCGTTGCCAGCCCCGCCGGCATTAACGTTAACTTTGCGTCAGGCGCTAGTGCCACAGGTGTACCTGTTAATAGCCCCCTGATGTTGTTAATGATGATGTTGGGTATGGGTTGGTTGGTGCGTCGCAAGATGCAAGCCTAACAGCCCAGTCTGAGGCCCCTGTTTGGGGCCAATAAAAAAACCCGCCACCAGTGGCGGGTTTTTTTGTTAGGGAATAACCCTAGATGAGCAAGGCTTGGGTCTTATCTAGACTGAGCCTACACTGCTTATTAGCCAATAACGAGATAGGAAGACGAGGTTTACTATGTCAGAGCAATTTATCAAATCTAAGGCCGCCGTGGCCTGGGGGCCGGGCCAAGCCTTGTCGCTTGAAGAGGTGGACGTGATGCTGCCCAAAGCCGGCGAGGTGATGATTAAAATCAAAGCCTCCGGCGTCTGCCACACCGATGCCTTTACCCTGTCGGGCGAAGACCCGGAGGGAATCTTCCCCTGTATTCTGGGCCATGAAGGCGGCGGCGTGGTCACCCAGGTGGGCGAGGGCGTGAGCAGTGTCAAAGTGGGCGACCATGTTATCCCCCTGTACACCCCCGAGTGTGGTGAATGTAAATTCTGTTTATCTGGCAAGACCAATCTATGCCAGAAAATTCGTGAGACCCAGGGCAAAGGCTTAATGCCCGACGGCACCACCCGTTTTTATAAAGATGGCGAGCCCATCTATCACTATATGGGCTGCTCGACTTTTTCGGAGTACACCGTACTGCCTGAAATTGCCCTGGCCGTGGTTAACCCCGAAGCGCCGCTGGAAGAAGTTTGCCTGCTCGGCTGTGGGGTTACCACCGGTATGGGTGCGGTAATGAATACCGCCAAGGTAGAAGCGGGCGATACGGTGGCGGTATTTGGCCTCGGCGGCATTGGCTTGTCGGCCATTATCGGCGCCAGCATGGCCAAGGCCTCGCGCATTCTCGCCATCGATATTAACGAGAAAAAATTTGATCTGGCCAAAAAACTCGGCGCTACCGATTGTATTAACCCACAAGATTACGACAAGCCAATCCAGGATGTGATTGTCGAGCTGACCGATGGCGGGGTTGATTACTCCTTTGAATGTATCGGCAATGTCGATGTAATGCGCTCGGCGCTGGAGTGTTGCCACAAGGGCTGGGGTGAGTCGGTAATTATCGGCGTGGCCGGTGCCGGCCAGGAAATTTCCACCCGCCCCTTCCAGCTGGTGACCGGCCGGGTTTGGCGCGGCACTGCCTTTGGCGGGGTCAAGGGCCGTTCAGAGCTGCCCGATTATGTCGAGCGCTACCTAAACGGCGAATTTAAACTGAATGATTTTATTACCCACACCATGGGCCTGGGTGAAATTAACGAAGCCTTTGAGTTGCTGCACAAAGGCGAAAGTATTCGCTCGGTTATTCACTTTTAAGGGTTCGGATTTAGTCATATGACGATTGAAAATATTAGCGCCAATAAAACCTTTGGCGGCTGGCACAAGCGTTACCAGCATGAATCCGCGGTGCTTAACTGCACCATGCGTTTTGCTATTTACCTGCCGCCCCAGGCCACCCCAGACAATAAGGTACCGGTGTTGTACTGGCTATCGGGTTTGACCTGCAGCGATGAAAACTTTATGCAAAAAGCCGGTGCTATGCGCGTCGCCGCCGAGCTGGGGCTGGCGATTGTGGCACCGGATACCAGCCCCCGGGGCGAGGGGGTGGCCAATGATGAAGGCTATGACCTGGGCCAGGGGGCGGGCTTTTACGTTAACGCCACCCAGGCCCCTTGGGCGGCGCACTACCAGATGTTTGACTATGTTAATCAAGAGCTGCCGGCACTGGTCGAGTCGATGTTTCCAGTCAGTGCCAACAAGTCCATTGCCGGTCATTCTATGGGTGGCCACGGTGCCTTGGTCAGTGCCCTGCGTCAGCCATCGGCCTATCGCTCGGTATCGGCCTTTAGCCCGATTGCCAATCCCAGCGATTGCCCTTGGGGGCGCAAAGCCTTTGCCGCCTACCTCGGTAAAGATCGCGCCCAGTGGGCTCAGTACGATACGGTGGAGTTGATCAAGGCCGCTGGCAGCCGTGTGCCCGCTCTGGTCGACCAGGGTATGGACGATGAGTTTTTGGCCGAGCAGCTGGGCTTAGATACTTTGGAGAGTGTCGCCATAGCAGCAGCCCTGCCAATGGAAATTCGTCGCCATCCGGGCTATGACCACAGCTATTATTTTATCGCCAGTTTTATTGAAGACCACTTGCGTTTTCACAAGCAGCATTTGGCAAGTTAAGGGCAAGAATAGATAGCCTTGTGCTTTCAAACTGCTGACAAAGTCCCTTCACAAAAAGGTAGCTTCGATGACGAGCTTGGTGGCGGGACTTACTTCTGGGGAAGGCATAAACCCATCCATGGTGCTCTCGTCCGTCATCCTTGGCTCCCAAGCCCCCAGAAGTAATCCCCGCCACCAAGCTCTGCTGCTAAGGCATCTCTGAGAGTGTTTTGTTCGGCTAATTTTCTGCGGCGCGGTATATGCGCGTCGGCCGCGCCGGCATCCGCGTGATCAGCTCATAGCTGATGGTGCCCGCGGCTGCGGCCACCCGGTTAATGGAAATAGTATTGCCCCACAGTTCGACCTCGCTGCCAATTTTTACACCGGCCACATCGGTCACATCCACGGTAATCATATCCATCGATACCTTGCCCGCCAGCGGCGCTTCAACACCGTTGACTAAAACCGGGGTGCCGTCGACCGCGTGGCGGGGATAGCCGTCGCCGTAGCCGCAGGCAATAGTGGCAATGATTGAATCGCGCTGGGCCTGCCAGCGACCGCCATAGCCGACCCTTTCGCCGGCGCTGAGCGAGCGTAGCGAGATCACCTTAGAGACCAAACTCATTACCGGTTTTTGTTTGGCTAAATTTTTATGGGCACAATCAAAATCGGCGCCGCCGTAGAGCATAATGCCCGGCCGCAGCCATTGGCGGTGGGCCTTGGGGTGGGCCAATATGGCGGCTGAATTAGACAGGCTTTGGGCCAGGCCCTGGGCCAGGGGTGCGGCGGCCACGGCCCGATCAAAACAATCAATTTGAGCGGCGGTGGTCTCGCGCGTTAATTCATCGGCACTGGCAAAGTGGCTGGCGATGACAATATCGCCGTGCACATTGGCGCTGTTGTTTAACACCGCCAACACATCGTCGAGCTGCTCTGGTTGCAGGCCCAGGCGGTGCATGCCGCTGTCGACCTTTACCCAGCAGTGCAGTGGCGCGCTGAGCTCGGCATTAATAATCGCCTCGACCTGGTTTAGGTTTTCGACCATTAGCCAAAAGTTTTGCGCGGCGGCGGTGGCCAGCTCATCCGCTGTAAAAATTCCTTCAAGCAACAGAATCGGCTTTTCAATGCCGGCGCTGCGCAGTTCCATCGCCTCTTCGATACAGGCCACGCCGAAGGCCGGTGCCAGTGGTGCCAGGGCTTTGGCCACGGGTACGGCGCCGTGGCCATAGGCATTGGCCTTCACCACGGCAATGGCTTGTGATTGCGGCGCCAGCTCGGTGGCCAACTGGTAGTTGTGGCAGAGGGCATCCAGGTCGATCAGGGCGCGACAGGGGCGGCTCATGGTGTCTCGCTCGGCTCAGTAGTTAAATTTATTGGCGCTGTAAATTTTTTGCGCCGCTTCCCACACTGGGCCGACCTGGCCATTGCCAACGGGCTTGCCGTCAATTTCGGTCACCGGGGCAATCTCTTTGCTGGAGCTGCTGATCCAAACTTCATCGGCGCTTGCCACTTCGTCCATGGTAATAATGCGCTCTTGCACTTCAATGCTGCCGTCTTTGCCCAGCATGTCCAGCAGCATTAAGCGGGTAATGCCGGGTAAGATTTGATTGTCCAGCGGCGGGGTGGAGACCACGCCGTCTTTAACAATATAGGCGTTACAGGCACTGGCCTCGGTCAGCTCGCCCCTGGCATTGTAAAGCAGGGTTTCATTGTGGCCGCTGCTGTGGCCGTGTTGAAAATGCATCACATTGCCGAGCAAGGCGGTGGATTTAATATGGCAGCGCTGCCAGCGCAAATCTTCGGTGCTGGCCACCTTATAGCCCTTGGCAAGGCTGCGGTCCGCCACCGGCGGCTCGGCAATCTCAAAGGCAAAGCCGAACACGGTGGGCTCAACATCTTCCGGGTAGGCGTGAAAGCGCTTGTCGTCGGCGCCGCGGCTAACGTGCAAATAAATGCCCAGGTTGCCCTTGCCGTTTTGTTCCATCAAGCCTTCGCAAATAGCCAGCCAGTCGTCGTGGCTGAGGCCCAGCTCAATATGGATAAAACTCATACCTTGTTGCATGCGGTCGATATGGGGGGCAAAGCCCACCAGCTTGCCGTCGTAGGAGGGGATCACTTCGTAAATGCCGTCGCCAAATAAAAAGCCGCGGTCCATGGGTGAGATACGAGCTTCCTGCAGGGGCAAAAACTCACCATTTAAATAGGCTATGGTCATAACATCCTCATTGCGCTTGCGTGGTTGTGAGTGGGTTGCGTCGCGATTGTGGGCTTGTGGCCCATGGCGAACACGACCTTGGCAGAAGGGTAGGTGCCATCGAATTCGGGCATTCTAGCAGATGGAAAACGGGGATTATTTGGAAAGTTGTGATTTTTTAGGGCTTTCCTCTGTCAAATTGTGGCATTGGCGATGATTTGCCCGCTAACCTCGGCCAGTAGTTGGGCCAGCTTGCGCTCATCGTCCCGCCGCCAGGCGCTGTAAAAGCGCAGTGGGCTGGCCTGGGTGTCTACCTCTAAGCGCTGTAGGCTGCCACTGGCCAGGGCGCTGGCCACCACCGGCGCGGGCAAAAGGGCACTGCCCAGGCCCTGCTCGGCCATCGGCAGCAGGCTGGCCACGGTGCCGCAGCAGTGCACCTGGGCCTCTTCCAGCTGGGCCGCGCCCAGGCTCTGTTGCAGCTGCAGCCAGGGTTGGCTATTGGCGGGAAAGCTCAGCAGTGGCTGCTGGCTTAACTCGGCCAGGCTCAGTGGGCCGCTGTGGCTGGCCTGTAACTCGGCGGCCAGGGCCGGGGCCGCCACCCAGCACTGTTCATACTCCACCAGGGCCTGGCTGTGCAGCTCGGGGGCCTGGGGCTCGCCCACCACCAGTGCCAGGTCCAGCTGGTGTTGCAATAGTTGATGGCCCAGGCTGGCGCTGGCATCCACGCTTATTTCAAAGGCCATCAGCGGCAGCCGCCCCTGCCAGCTGGCCAGTAGCTCGGGCAGCCATAAATGGGCCAGGGTATCGGCAATGCCGACCCGCAAATTGCCTTTTTCGGGCTGTACATCTTTTAGCTGGGCTTTTATCTCCTGCTCCAGGGCCACCATCTTCTGGGCCAGGGGCAGCAGCTGGCCACCACGGGCGGTAAGCCGGGCACCGCTGCTGTCGCGTTCAAGCAGCTGTACCCCCAGTTCATTCTCCAGCGAGTTGATTCTGGCCGAGATGGCGGGCTGGGAACTGTGCAGGGCCTTGGCGGCGGCGTGAAAGCTGCCGAGTTGGGCCACTTTGACAAAGCTGTGAATGTTTTTTAACTGCATGGGCGAATTTGTCAGTCTTACTGGGCTGCTTGTCACTTTACCATAAAGGTCTTAGTCGGTATTTTGCTTGTTTTAGTCTAATAATAATAGTTACTGGCTTGGCCGGTACCCAACCCACAACAGCAGCGAGGATGATCCCTTGGATACTAATTTTTCCCCCGCAGACCTGGCCTTTCGCGATGAGGTGCGGGCTTTTCTAAAAGCAGCCTGGACCGATGTGCTCGGCCAGTACCCAGAGCCCCTCGGCGGCATAATCGACGTGGAGTGGCAAAAGCGCCTCTACGCCCAGGGCTGGATCGCCCCCAACTGGCCGGTCGAGTGCGGCGGCACCGGTTGGAGCGCCACCCAAAAATATATCTTTGAAACCGAGCGCGCTGCAGTCGGTGCTCCGGATGTGTCGCCGTTTGGTCTGAAGATGGTTGGCCCGGTGATTTATACCTTTGGCAATGAAGAGCAGAAAAAACGCTTTTTGCCCGGTATTTTGAACTCCGAAGACTGGTGGTGCCAGGGTTATTCCGAGCCTGGCGCGGGCTCGGATTTGGCCTCCCTAAAAACCAAGGCCGAGCGCGATGGCGATGATTATATTGTCAACGGCGCAAAAATTTGGACCACCCTGGCACAAATGGCCGACTGGATGTTCTGCCTGGTGCGCACCAGCACCGAGGGCAAGCCCCAGCAGGGCATCAGCTTTTTGCTGATCGATATGAAAACCCCGGGCATTACCGTGCGCCCGATTTACACCATCGATGAAGAGCACCACCTGAACGAGGTGATCCTCGACAATGTGCGGGTGCCAGTGGCCAATCGTATCGGCGAGGAAAACCAGGGCTGGACCTACGCCAAGAGCCTGCTCGCCCACGAACGCACCGCGATTGCCGGGGTGGCCGATAGCAAACGCCACCTGGCGGATTTAAAACAGTTGGCCGCAGCCGAGTGCAACGGCGGTGTGCGCGCCATTGACGAGCCCCGCTTTCGCCACCGTTTTGCGGATATTGAAGCGGAGCTAATGGCGCTGGAGTACACCGAGCTGCGGGTGTTAGCAGCCATGGCCAAGGGCGACGGCCCGGGGGTGGAGTCGTCGCTGTTAAAGCTTAAGGGCACAGAAATTCAGCAGAGCATTGCCGAGTTGCGGCTGGATTTGGCCGCCGCCTTTGGCGCCGTGGTGCAGGGCGAGCTGAGCAGTGAGCAGGTGGGCCACAGCTTTGGCAATCTGGCCCGCCGCAACTTCCTTGCCGGCCGCGCCGCCACTATTTACGGTGGCTCGGACGAGGTGCAAAAAAATATTACCGCCAAGTTTGTACTGGGCCTGTAAAAGAGGGGAGAACAGCCAATGAATTTTGATATTTCCGAAGAACAAAAAATGCTCAAAGACAGTGTCGCCCGCTTTGTGCAGGACGAGTACGGTTTTGATGTGCGCGAAAAAATTATCGCCAGCGAGGCAGGCTACAGCGCCGATAACTGGCAGAAGTTTGCCGAGCTGGGTTGGTTATCGATTCCCTTTGCCGAAGACTTTGGTGGCTTTGGCGGCGGTGCGGTCGACACCATGGTGGTAATGGAAGAATTGGGCCGGGGCATAGTGATAGAGCCCTTTGTGGCCACGGTGTTGATGTTTGGTGGCCTATTGGCCGCCGGCGAGCTGGATAATAAAGCCGAGCTGATCGGCCAAATTATTAATGGCAGCCTGCAGGGTGCCGTGGCCTACCTGGAGCCCCAAAGCCGCTTTGAGCTGGCCGATGTTAAAACCGAGGCCCTGGCCGAGGGCGATGGCTACCGCCTAAGCGGCGTTAAGAGCTTGGTGCTCAATGGCAGCCGGGCCAATAAAATTATTGTTTCGGCCCGCCACAGTGGCGGCCAGTACGAGCAGGCTGGCATCGGCCTATTTATGGTTGACGCCGATGCCGAGGGCCTGGCAAAAACCGAGCTTAAATTAATGGACGGCCAGCGCGTGGCCAATCTTAAACTCGATAATGTGGCCGCTGTGCCACTGGCGCTTGAAGCCTTTGGCAGCCTTGAAAGCTGGCGCCGTGATATCACTTTGGCACTGGCGGCCGAGGCGGTTGGCATTATGGAAAAACTCAATGCCACCACCGTCGAATACCTTAAAACCCGCAAGCAGTTTGGGGTGGCCATCGGCTCCTTCCAGGCCCTGCAGCACCGCGCGGTAGAAACCTTTATGGCGGCCGAGCAGGCAAAATCGCTGTTGTACCGGGCGGTGTGCTCGGTGGCCGAGGGCCGCGACGATGCCGCCAAGGATATCGCCGCGCTCAAGTATATGGTCGATAAGTCCGGCAAGCTGGTGGGCGGCGAGGCCATCCAAATGCACGGCGGCATGGGCATGACCGACGAGCTGGATGTGGGCCATTATGTGAAGCGCTTGCTGACTATTAATGCGGCCTTTGGCAATGGTGATTACCACCTGGATAAATTGGCTGATTTGAGCCTGGCTTAATACTCCGGTTAAAGCGGTCCCGGCTGGGGCCGCTCAGAATAATGGTAAAGACCCTATTTCTAGCTGGAAGAAAAGTGGCTTCGATTTCGAGCCTTGTAGCGGGGGTTACTTCTGGGGGACGCATAAACCCATGGGTTCGCACCATCCAGGTGCTCAGCCTTCGGCCAAGCCCAAATTCGCTCCAGGCGAATTGGTCCTGGGGCTCTCGTCCGCCATCCCTGGCTCCCAAGCCCCCAAAACCCCTTACCCACCACAAGACTCTACAACTAGATGATTCCTAAGACTGTACAAGCAGAAAGAGTTATTGCTAGTGCTCAGCAGCTAGAGGCTCTGCGCGATGTAAGCTTGAGGGGTAGGGGGTGCTTTCGCAGTGACTAGGCTTCTGGATGAAACGGGGGTCAGCGCCTGGACGGCGCGCTTTCGGAACGGAGAAAGTGCCCCCTACCCCTCAAGCTGGGTTTTATCCCCGAAGGCCTG
>JAOXRV010000513.1 GCA_025800435.1 Cellvibrionaceae bacterium
AAGGCCTGACCCCAAAGCCAGAAGCCAAAGCCCAAAGGCCTGACCCCAAAGCCAAAGGCCTGACCCCGAAGCTCCAAAGCTGGAACTAGCGGCCGAAGCCTGGGGGTAAACCACCGGGGGGCATTCCACCGGGGGGCATGCCGCCACCGCCGCCCATCATGCCGCCCAGGCCCCGCATCATCTTGGCCATGCCGCCGCCTTTCATCTTTTTCATCATCTTCGCCATCTGCTTGTGCTGCTTCAGCAGGCGGTTGAGATCTTGAATTTGGGTACCGGAGCCCTCGGTAATGCGGCGCTTGC
Organism: Cellvibrionaceae bacterium; assembly: GCA_025800435.1. Taxonomy (GTDB): domain Bacteria; phylum Pseudomonadota; class Gammaproteobacteria; order Pseudomonadales; family Cellvibrionaceae; genus Pseudoteredinibacter. The sequence continues at coordinate 301 of JAOXRV010000513.1, forward strand.
GCGAGCCATTCAGCAGGTCTGGGTTGCGGCGCTCGGCCGGGGTCATGGAGTTGATGATGGCCTCCATCTGGCCAAACTGTTTGCCCATGGCGTTTTGATCGACCATTTGGGCCATATTGCCCATACCCGGCAGTTTATCCAGCATTGAGCCCATGCCGCCCATATTTTTCATTTGCTGAAACTGCTCTTTAAGGTCTTCCAGATCGAATTTTTGACCTTTTTGTACCTTTTTAACCAGCTTCTCGGCCTTGGCCTTATCGATCTTTTGCTCGGCCTCTTCGATCAGCGACATGACATCGCCCATGCCGAGGATGCGGCTGGCGATACGCTCTGGGTGGAAGGGCTCCAAGGCATCGACCTTCTCGCCGACACCGATAAACTTAATGGGCTTGCCGGTTACCTGACGCACTGACAGGGCCGCACCGCCGCGGGCATCGCCATCGGCCTTGGTCAGGATCACACCGGTCAGGGGCAGCGCATCATTAAAGGCCTTGGCGGTATTAACCGCATCCTGGCCAATCATGGCGTCGATCACAAACAGGGTTTCCACCGGCTTAATGGCGGCGTGCAGGCCCTGAATCTCTCCCATCAGAGTGTCGTCGATGTGCAAGCGGCCGGCGGTATCAACGATGACCACGTCGATAAACTGTTTTTTGGCGTGGGCGATAGCACCCTGGGCGATATCGACGGGCTTTTGCTCGGTATTGGAGGGAAAGAACTCAACCTCGACCTCGCCGGCCAGGGTCTCCAACTGCTGAATCGCCGCCGGGCGGTAAATATCCGCGCTGACCACCAGTACCTTTTTCTTTTCACGCTCGCGTAAAAAACGGGCCAGCTTGGCCACCGAGGTGGTTTTACCCGCACCCTGCAGGCCGGCCATTAATACCACCGCCGGTGGTTGGGCGGCCAGGTTGAGGCTTTCATTGGCAGAACCCATTAC
>JAOXRV010000519.1 GCA_025800435.1 Cellvibrionaceae bacterium
AGGGCAATATCTAACTGTTTAAGCCCGGCGCGCAGTTGTTGTTCCAAATTGTTCACAGTGTTAGGCCGGCTGCTTGCGCAGCAAGCCCTGCTTTTTTAGGTAGATCAGCAATAGGCTCACCGCCGCCGGGGTTACCCCAGGTATGCGCGAGGCTTGAGCCAGGGTCTGAGGCAAGGCGGCTTTGAGCTTTTGCTTAACCTCGTTAGATAGGCCCTCGACCGAGTCGTAGTCGAACTCGGCAGGGATAGCGGTATTCTCGTTTTGGCGAAGTTTGTCAATTTCGCCCTGTTGGCGCTCGATATAGCCGGCGTATTTGGCACTAATTTGTACCTGTTCGGCCACTTCTGGGGCAATAACTGGCTTATCTTCGCCGATTTTCGGCGATAACTCAGCAATATCGGCGTAATTCAGTTCTGGGCGGCGCAGTAAATCCATCAAGCTGTATTCTCGCCCCAAAGGAGACTTTAGTTTTGGCGCCAGCGCTTCGGCCTCGGCACTGCCGGCCTGCACCCAGGTGCTGGCCAAGCGCTGTTGCTCTTGGGCAATGGCCTCTTGCTTCTCGCTAAAGCGCTGCCAGCGCTCATCATCCACTAAACCGATATTGCGCCCCAGCTCGGTCAGGCGGGCATCGGCGTTGTCTTCGCGCAGCAGCAAGCGGTATTCGGCGCGGCTGGTAAACATGCGGTAGGGCTCTTGGGTGCCCATGGTAATCAGGTCATCCACCAACACCCCAAGGTAGGCCTGGTCCCGGCGCGGGTGCCAGGGGTCTTTGCCCTGGGCGCGCAGTGCCGCGTTGGAGCCGGCCAATAATCCCTGGGCCCCGGCCTCTTCATAGCCGGTGGTGCCGTTGATTTGGCCGGCAAAATACAAGCCCTGGATATGTTTGGTTTCCAGGCTGTACTGCAAATCTTGGGGGTTAAAAAAATCATACTCAATGGCGTAGCCCGGACGGCTGATATGGGCGTTTTCAAAGCCCTTAATCGAGTGCACCAGTTCGATTTGCACATCGAAGGGCAGGCTGGTGGAGATGCCATTGGGGTAAAGCTCGTGGGTGGTCAAACCCTCTGGCTCAATAAATACCTGGTGCGAATCCTTGTCAGAAAAGCGCTTAACCTTGTCTTCCACCGAGGGGCAGTAGCGAGGCCCCACACCGTCGATAACCCCGGTGTATAAAGGCGATCGATCCAGGCCAGCCATAATAATTTCATGGGTGCGGGCATTGGTGTGGGTAATCCAGCAGCAGGTTTGGGCCGGTTTCATATCCTGATGGCCAAGGTAAGACATCAGCGGCGCTGGGTTATCCCCCCACTGTTGCTCCAGCCCATCAAAGTTAACGCTGCGCGCATCAATGCGCGGTGGGGTGCCAGTTTTTAAGCGCTCCACCCGCAGTGGCAACTCACGCAAACGCTCGGCCAGGGCGATCGAGGGTGGGTCGCCGGCGCGGCCACCGGCGTGGTTTTCTAGGCCGATATGAATTTTACCGCCGAGAAATGTGCCGGCGGTTAACACCACCGAGGGGGCATAAAACTTAACTCCCATCTGGGTGATTACCCCAGCGACGGTCTCGCCCTGAAGAATTAAATCGTCAACGGATTGTTGAAATATCTTTAAATTGGGCTGATTTTCGAGGATCTCGCGCACTGCGGCCTTGTAAAGCACCCGATCGGCCTGGGCGCGGGTGGCTCGCACCGCCGGGCCTTTGCGGCTGTTGAGCACCCGAAACTGGATGCCGCCGCGATCGGTGGCCAGAGCCATGGCACCGCCCAGGGCATCGATCTCTTTGACCAGGTGGGATTTACCAATACCGCCAATAGCGGGGTTACAAGACATTTGCCCGAGGGTTTCAATATTGTGGGTTAACAACAGGGTAGAGCTGCCCATGCGCGCAGCCGCCAGTGCGGCCTCGGTACCCGCATGGCCGCCGCCAATCACTATGACATCAAAGCGCTCTTTATAATCCACAGCAATAGTCCACTAGATCCACCGTCGTAAGTTTCACCCGGCCAGTTTGCGGCCCAGGCTGAAAAGGGCAGGCATTATAGTGAGGAATGGGCGGGAGTTCAAAGCCCAACTAATAGCCAGGGCGTTCAAAAAATAATCGAGACAATTTTTATCCCTGCCCATAATTAAAAAGAAGATATATAAATAGAATATGTATATATGAATAGATAGTTAGATTGTTTTTGTTGTTATATATAGTGGCACTCTTTTCTGTGGGTAAGTCAGTTTAATTATTTAAAATCAATTAGTTAGAATAGTAATAACCCTGTCATTAAACCACCTTATTTGCTCTGCAAAACCCCTGTCTTGGGCTTGAACCAATTTTGGATAAAAACCAGGCCTGGGCAAAAAAGTGATTTATTCACAAAACTAAGCCAAGTTAACTCAGGCTTTATTCGGGGGTTTATGCACAAGCCCTGTGGAAGCTTAAATAGGCACAATTAAATAGAGTAAAACCTAAGCAAAATTAAGGACTTATGTGGTAAACCTGTGAGTAATTGTGGATAACCTTAGCTAAGTTACTAGAGTTATTAAAAATTCCTGTGGGTAACTTCGATTTAAGAGTTTCGCCGGTTTGTCACATCGGCTTATATAAAGAGAAAAAAATAGTTAAAGAAATAGTTAAAAAACTATTGGGCAGGCTGCTATCGGCCCATTTTTACTGAGTTAGGGGGGGCTGGGGCTTATGGCGAGGCGCTTATTTACCAATACAAAAGCTGGAAAATATACGCCCCAGTAATTCATCCGAACTAAAGCGGCCGGTAATTTCACCCAGGGCCTCCTGGGCCATGCGCAGCTCTTCGGCCAATAGCTCGCCGGCACCCATATGGTGTAGCTGTTCGTGGCCCTGGTCTAAATAGCCAGCGGCTCGGGCCAGCGCATCTAGGTGTCGGCGGCGGGCGGTAAAGCCGCCCTCATTGGCCCCCTGGTAGCCCATTACCTCTTTTAAATGGTCTTTTAGTTCATCTAAGCCAGCGCCAGTTTTGGCGCTGATGCCCAGGCAATGTTGGCCCTGATCGAGCCAGCCAAGGCCGTGCTGGGTAATATCGGCCTTGTTTATTAATAGGGTAATTTGCTGCTTTTTATTAATTTTAGCTGCAAAGTCGGGCCATATCGCTTCGGGTTTAAGCTCCGTGTCAGGGCTTAAGTCGGCTCCATCCACCATTAATAAGATTCGGTCGGCCTGTTCTATGGCCTGCCAGGCCCGCTCGATGCCAATTTGCTCAACCTTATCTGGGCTGTCGCGCAAACCGGCGGTATCGGTAATATGCAGGGGCATACCGTCGAGGTGAATCTGCTCTTGCAGAATATCCCGGGTGGTGCCGGCTATATCGGTCACAATGGCCTTATCTCGCCCGGCCAGGGCATTGAGTAGGCTGGATTTGCCGGCATTGGGGCGACCGGCAATAACCACCTGCATACCTTCGCGCACCAGTACCCCTTGCTGGGCTTCTGTCATTAATGTCGTCAAACGGGTGCGTATTTGCTCTAATTGACCGGCGACTTTACCGTCACCCAAAAAGTCGATCTCTTCTTCAGGGAAGTCGATAGCCGCTTCCACATAGATGCGCAGTTGAATCAGTGCCTCGACCAGCTCATCCACCTGCTTAGAGAAAACACCCTGCAGTGAGTGCAGGGCATTGCGTGCCGCCTGTTCGCTGCTGGCCTCAATTAAATCCGCAATGGCCTCGGCCTGGCTTAAGTCCATTTTGTCGTTGATAAAGGCGCGCTCGGAAAACTCACCGGGCTTTGCTAGGCGGGCGCCCAGCTGACAGGCTGCAGCCAATAAACGATCCATAATGACCGGGCCGCCGTGGCCTTGCAGTTCGAGTATGTCTTCGCCGGTAAAGGAGTCGGGGCCGGGAAAATAAATTGCCAGGCCCTGGTCGATGACCTCGCCGGAGTGGCTAAATTCGCAGTAGTGGGCGTGGCGGGGTTTAAGGGATAAGCCTGTGAGGGCGCGGCCCATAGACGTTACTGCCGGGCCAGAGATACGCACAATACCCACCCCCCCTCGGCCTGGGGCAGTGGCAACAGCGGCGATGGTGTCAGTCATAGTGCTAGCTCCTTGTGCTGGCATTATGCCCAAGCCAAAAAAAAACCGCAGCAACGGCTGCGGTTTTTTAAGCGCTTAATAAAGTTAAGCGTCTGCTTCGATTTGCTTGGTAATAATATACTGCTGGATCATGGAGAT
>JAOXRV010000553.1 GCA_025800435.1 Cellvibrionaceae bacterium
AGCGCTGCATCCATGCAGCTGCGCCCGTTCATCCGGAGCCTAGTCACTGCGAAAGCACCCCTACCCCTCAAGCTTACATCTCGCAGAACTCCCAGCTGCTGGGATCTGACCGAGACACTATCTGCCAGCACTATTTTAGAGTTCACTTAGCTGCAGAGTCTTGTGGTGGGGTCGAAGCCACTCTTGACCCAAGCAGCACGCATAAAGCTCGTTAGTAGCGCGGCTTCGCGGGAATACTCTAGGGCGCCAAGCGCTGAATACCCCAGTTGTCGCCATCGCGGTAGTATTCAAAGCGATCGTGAAGGCGATTGGCGCCGCCCTGCCAAAATTCTATTTGACTGGGGCGCACCCGGTAGCCGCCCCAGAAATCGGGCAGCGGCACCTCGCCCTTGGCAAATTTTTCCTTCATCGAATTAAACTGCTGCATCAGTAATTGGCGCGAGGAAATGGGCCGACTCTGGGCCGAGGCCCAGGCCGCCAACTGACTTTCTTTGGGGCGCGACAAAAAGTATTTTAACGATTCGGCACTGGGGAGTTTTTCAACCTCACCACAAATTTTTACCTGGCGCTCCAGCTCGTGCCAGGGGAAGTGAATACTGACCTTATTATTAGTGCTAATTTCGCTGGCCTTGCGCGAACCGTAGTTGGTATAAAACACAAAACCGCGCTGATCTAAGCCCTTGAGCAAGACAATACGCTGGGAGGGCTGGCCCTCGCTGCTGACCGTGGCCAGGGTCATGGCGGTGGGGTCTTTTAGCTCGGCTTTTACGGCCTGATCCAACCAGTGCTGAAACTGCTCAATGGGGCAAGCGGCAAGGTCTTCGCGCTGCAAACCACCGCGCAAATACTCGCGCCGCAACTGATCGATTTCTAGCGCCACTGTTTTACCCTCGTTAAATTAAGTAAGCTGGCAACTATTATAACCGAAGGGCAAGCAAGTGACCCCCGCAATTGCAAACCATAACTGCGCCGCCGTGATCCTGGCCGGCGGCGAAGGCCGGCGCCTTAATGCCCTGGGCAAACCCAAGCCGCTGATCCCCTATCGCGGCAGGCCGCTAATAGAGCACCAGCTAAACAAACTGGTCAATATCCGCCCGCTGTTTATCAGCACTGAGCTGAGCGCCCTCGCCGACTACGGCCAGCCGCTGTTAAGCGATGGCCAGGCCGAGCGGCTGGGCCCACTGGCGGGCATCGCCAGCGCCCTTGCAGCCGCACACAGTCGGGGCTGCTGCTGGCTGCTGGTATGCCCGGTCGACACCCCCGAACAACCCCTTGAGCTGCTGCCCAGGCTGCTCGAACAGGCCGATGCCCAAACCCCGCTGCTGTACGCCCAGTGCGGCGAGCGCCCCCAGCCACTGCACTCGCTTTGGTCGACTGCCTTGCTGGCGCCGCTACAAGACTACCTAAACGCCGGTGAGCGGCGGGCAATGGATTTTTTACAGCAGCAGGCTGCCGTGGCCGTAGAGTTTGAGGATGAAACTGCCTTTGCCAATATCAATACGCCGGAAGACCTGGGGCAGATTTAACACTTTTTGACGATATAAGCCCTGGCCATCGGCCCCAGCTGGGTTAAGATCGTGTCATGAGCTTACAGGATCCCTTCGGCAGAAAAATCGACTATCTACGGCTGTCTATTACCGACCGCTGCGACTTTCGCTGTGTCTATTGCATGGCCGAGGAAATGAGCTTTTTACCCAGGGCCCAAGTGTTGAGCCTGGAGGAGTGTGAAACCCTGGTGCGGGCCTTTGTCGGCCTAGGGGTCAGCAAGGTGCGCCTGACCGGCGGCGAGCCATTGATTCGCAAAGATGCCCACAATCTGGTCGGCCGCCTTAAAGCTATCCCCGGCCTAGAGCAGTTGCTGCTGACCACCAATGGCTCACATCTGGCAAAGTACGCCCAGGCCTTAAAAGACGGCGGCCTCGACCGCATTAATATCAGCCTGGACACCTTAAACCCGGAGCGCTTTAAGCGCCTCAGCCGCACCGGTAATTTGCAGCAGGTACTCGACGGTATCGAGCAGGCCCAGAGGCTGGGGTTTGAGCGGATCAAGCTCAATGCGGTGATTTTAAAACAGCGCAATGCCGATGAGATTTCCAGTTTAGTGGCCTTTGCCCTTGAGCGCGGCCTCGATATTGCTTTTATTGAGGCCATGCCCCTTGGCGAAATTGACGACCACGGCCGCACCGAGCAGTTTATTAGCAGCGAGGATATTCGACGCGAGCTGGAACAACACTGGGCCTTAAAACCAAGCCAATACCAAACCGGTGGCCCAGCCCGTTACTGGCAAATCGGTGACAGCCAAGTGGGCTTTATCTCACCCCACAGCGATAATTTTTGCAGCAGCTGCAACCGGGTTCGAGTAACCGCCGAAGGGCGTTTGCTACTGTGCCTGGGCAATGAAGACTCGGTCGACCTTAAGGCCATTATGCGCCGCCACCCCGGCGACCAACAGCGCTTGCAGGCAGCCATTGTCGATGCCATCGGCCGCAAGCCCGAGCGCCACCACTTCGATTTAGACAACACCCAAATTCTGCGTTTTATGAACGCCACCGGCGGTTAGGAGCCCCCATGAGCCACGTTAAACCCAGCGCCAATATGGTGCCTTTAAATATTGCCGTGTTGACGGTGTCCGATACCCGCACCGAGGCCAACGACACCTCTGGCGATTTGCTCGCCAATAATTTACAGGCCGCCGGTCACCAGCTGGCCGGGCGCGCCATTGTTAAAGACGATGTCTACCAAATGCGCGCGGTGGTTTGCCAGTGGATTGCCGATGCCAATATTCAAGTTATTTTGTTAACCGGTGGCACTGGCTTTACCGGCCGCGACAGCACCCCCGAAGCTATAGCCCCGCTGCTGGATAAAGAGATTATTGGCTTTGGCGAATTATTCCGCCAGCTGTCCCTGGCCCAGGTCGGCAGCTCCACCATTCAGTCCCGGGCCCTGGGCGGCCTGGTCAATAAAACCCTGGTGTTTTGTTTGCCCGGTTCCAACAATGCCTGCCAAACCGCCTGGGAGGGAATATTGCTAGAACAACTGGACAGCCGCCAAAAGCCCTGTAACTTTGTCGGCCTACTGACTTAGGAGCACCCATGGATAAACAAACCCAAACCGAATTGGAAGCCGCTACCTTTCGGCGCCTGCTCGAACATCTCGACAAGCGCAAAGACGCCCAAAATATCGACCTGATGATCCTCGCCGGCTTTTGTCGCAACTGCCTGGGCAAATGGTATAAGGCCGCCGCCGATGAGCGCGGTGTGGCACTCGATGCAGAGCAGGCCCGGGAAATTATCTACGGCATGCCCTATGCTGAATGGAAGGACAAATATCAGCAGCCGGCCAGCCCCGAACAATTGGCCGCCTTTGAACAGGCCCAGAGCAAGGGCTAAAGCCATGGGAGCCCCTATGCCGCGAGTGCGCGTCACCGATCTTTTTATCTACCCGGTTAAGTCTCTGGGCGGCATCGCCCTGAGCCAAACTAGCCTGACTTACCGTGGCTTGTTATACGACCGCCGCTGGATGATCGTACGCGAAGACAATGGCCAATTTGTCAGCCAACGGCAGTTGCCGCGCATGTGCCTGATCAATACGCGCCTAGGCGAAACCCACTTAACACTGAGCAGCCCCATCCTGATGCCCGGCGAAGCCGAGGTAAAAGTCGACATCAATGGCCCCCGACGCTCCCAGCGCCAAGCCAGCGTCTGGCGGGACGAGTGCCGGGTTGTGGATATGGGTGATGAAGTGGCACTGTGGTTAAACCACGCCCTAAATAGCCCCAAGCCGCTGCGACTGGTCGCCATGGCCCCAGATTTTAGGCGCCTGCAAAGCCAGCCCGAACGCTTTGGCCAACAGGCCGCCATCTTTGCCGATGCCGCGCCATTTTTGATTGCCAACCGCGATTCGCTGGAAGTGCTTAACCAGCATCTGGCGGCCGAAGATAAACCGCTGGCGCGAATCGAGCAGTTTCGCCCCAATATTGTTATCGCCGGCTTAAGCCCCTTTAGCGAGCACAGTTACAGCCGCCTACACAGCTCGGGCGGCAATTACACCCTGCAACTGCACGACCGCTGCGAACGCTGCAGCATGGTCAATATCAACCCCACCGATGGCAGTCCGCAAGCCGAGCAGGAGCCCTATCGCACCCTGGCCCACCTTAACCCCATGCCCGACAAGCCCCAGGCCGCCGCCTTTGGCGAAAACGCCAGCCTCAGTACCGGCGACGGGCAAAATATCGGCGTAGGCGACTGGCTGTCGATCGACCGCGAGCTACAGACCACCTCATAACCAACCCTATTTGGGTATATACCCCACTGCTTTGTTGCAATATGGTTGGCCCAACAGCAGCACCCGCCTGACGGGCGAGTAAAAAGGAGCCGTGATGAGCAAACAATTCGACCAGTTTTATATTAATGGCCAATGGCAAAAGCCCGAAGGCCAGGGCCGCCACGATGTGATTCACCCAGCCACCGAAGCGGTTGTGGCCAGCGTGCCCCTGGGTAACCAGGCCGATGTGGATAAGGCCGTTAGCGCCGCCCGCGCCGCTTTTGATAGCTGGAGCCGCAGCAGCGCCGAGTTTCGCGCCGAGTTAATTCGCAAGGCCGCCGCGCGCCTGCGTGAGCGCCGCCAGGATCTGATCGATGCGGTTTCTCAGTCCATGGGCTGCCCGCCCCATATCACACCCGGCCTGCAAATTGATGGCCCCGTGGCCGCCTTTGAAGGCTATGCCGAACGCTGCGCCGAGATGGAAAAAGACAAGCAGGTAAACAACTCCCTGGTGGTAAAAGAGGCCGCTGGCGTGTGCGCTTTTATCAGCCCCTGGAACTACCCCCTAAACCAATTGCTGGGCAAGATTTCACCCGCCCTGGCGGCCGGTTGCACCATGGTGGTAAAACCCTCAGAGCAAACCCCGCTACAAGATATTATTGTGGCCGAGGTACTGCACGAAGTGGGTTTTCCCCCCGGCGTATTTAATTTGGTGATTGGTCTGGGTCACGAGGTTGGCGCCGCCCTGTCGGCCCACCCCGAGGTCGATGTTGTCTCTTTTACCGGCTCTACCCGCGCGGGCATTTTAGTCGCCGAGGCCGCAGCACCCACCGTTAAGCGCGTCACCCAAGAGCTGGGCGGTAAATCACCGCTGATTATTACCGAGGATGCGGATCTGGAAGCGGCGGTTAAATTTGGCATCGACGATGTGATGATCAACACCGGCCAAACCTGTATTGCCCTCACCCGTATGCTGGTACCGGCCAGCCAGTACGAACAGGCCTGTGAAATTGCCAAGACTTATACCGAATCTTTAGTGGTGGGCTACGAGGACGAGTCCGTTTATGTGGGCCCCATGTCATCGGCGCGCCAGCGCGATACCGTACAAAGTTATATCGCCAAAGGTATGGAAGAAGCCACCTTGCTCACCGGCGGCCTGGGCGCCCCCGAGGGTTTGGATACCGGTTTTTACGTCAAGCCAACTATTTTCCGCGATGTTACTAACGATATGACCATCGCCCGGGAAGAAATTTTTGGCCCGGTAATCTGCATGATCCCCTATGACGATTTGGAACAAGGCATTGCCATTGCCAATGACACCCCCTATGGGCTTTCCAGCGCAGTTTACGCCAGCGATATAGAAGCCGGCCTCGCCATTGCCCGCCGCCTGCGCGCCGGCCAGTGCTATGTAAACAACGGCGCCTTTAACTACGATGCGCCGTTTGGCGGCTACAAGCAATCCGGCAACGGCCGCGAGTGGGGCGATGAAGGTTTGCATGAGTTTGTCGAAATAAAAGCAATTCAGCTGTAGCGCATTGTCAGCAGTCTAAGGCTAGGGCACCGAGTTATTCAGAGGTGCCCTAGCGCGCGCCGCGCCTTTTCTGTTCTGACCCCGGCAAACTTCCTAGCCTCTTCAAGGCCGCCGCCCGACATTACCCAGGTCCAGTGCACATCCTCTATTCTATCGCCCAGGATAGTCAGCTCTTTTTTCAGTATGTCTTTATTTCTCACCGCCCAAAACCAAGAGCTGGCATTATAGCGTGCAAACACAGTAGTGGCGGTGTTCACATGAGCAGCAGAGCCCAGAGATTTTTGATAGGCCGCAAGAGCACTGTTGCGAATATTTTCATCGTGTAAAAATTCATGGGCCTGCTGATGCTCTTCGAGAAAGGCGTCGAGATATTTCCAGTACTCTATATAAGCCTTGAGCAGCACGATTGGCAGATCCGAGCCCTCGGCTGCACGGGCAACGACCTGATTGGCAAAATTTACCATAGTCTCGTTATCGCCGCCGCATTTCTCCGACAGGGCGATGATCATATGCAGATGGGCAGCCCAACTATTATTATCGCGCTCAACGGCTTGCTCAAAGTAGGCGACCCTGTCTGCTATCTCATCACCGGACCAGGTGGCCACCATAATTAAATAAGCCCACGGCACCGGGTCTTTGGAGTTTAATTCCACACATCTATTCAAGGCCGTTCTGGTTTGCTCCAAACTATTGTAAAAGCGGCGGGTGCGGGCGCTGCTTATTTCAACACTCTGGCTACTGTCCCGCGCCTCCCAGGAGCGCTGTAACATACACGCGCCATAGCACAACCACGCATCGGCATTACACGGCTCTGCCGCCACCCAAGCTTTCAAATAGCGAATGGGAAACAACCTTGAAATAGACACGCAGATAAAATAGCGAGCTTCATTATCCTCCTCGCTGGCCATAGTTGCTTTTAAGCCTTGGTAATCTTTGGCATTTCTCAACAGCGCCAACATCTTCGCGTCACCATATGCACACTGCTGCCTCAACATATCCCGCCAACCGCTGACTGCCCGCAGCAACAAGCCCGCCAACAGGGCCATAACCATGCTTAAGGCAATCAAATTCCAGCCAAATAAATCGGCAAATATTAAGTAGAGCAGTGTGAGCACCGGGTAAGCGGCCAATTTTATATAATTGGTAAAATCATCCAATACTGGGTTAGGGCTCATCCCCAGCCAACAAGACAAGAGACAAAATAATAGCCCCAACAATAGCAGTGTCACCACAACTATAGGCGCGTCTATATACTGGGCCAGCACCAACAAGATAAAACCGGCATAAATCGCAAAATCAGCTGGCTTTACGCCAAACCATTCCTTGGTATGCTCGCCCATAAAAATCCCTTTCTCCAAACATTGGCCACTATCAGTATAGTGGCAGCTGCTGCAGACACAGGAATATCAGCCAGGAAAGGGATGAAATGCGCGAACAAACAACAATTGACCGCACAAGTGGTCACTTAGAGGCATCCTAAGAATCATCGGCGATATAATCCAATATGCACTGGCTTTCTCGGCCCACTTTGATCAGCTGCGCTACCCATTGCAACAACGCCTCTCTAGACCACTTTTGTACAGCACTTGTACCGCTGAGCCAGTAGATTTTTTTGAAGATACCCTTAGAGTGAACCTTAAGCTTATACTCGGGCAAGGCTGAGCTTAAGGCCTGCACAGACGAGCGGCTACGTGTAACAAAGCAAAAGCAAAAAGCCAGCTCCAGCTCATCGTTCACGGTTCTTTTTGTCAGTCTCGTCCATAGCTGCGTCGCCTGCAATAACTGGGCTACCTTGTAATCTTCAAATCGATCGGACAATTGCACCTCATCACACTCAACAGCCTGAGACTTTTCATTAGCAAAACGCCGGTAGCGAAGATAGCCCCACAGCAATAGAAGCACAAGTAATGACAGCAGTACTGATCGAGCAAATATCATATTCAATTCCTAAAACGCAAGGTCACCTTCCTCGCCGCAGTAAATCGAAATTTGCAGCCGCTACTGCGCTGTCTGAGTTTCTTGCGTTTCATTTTTTAGTTTTATCAGCAGGCGCTCAATCTCTTGCCGGTTTTGTCTCAACCAAAGCGCTTCATCTTTTAGGTGGGTATGCACAGATGAGTTGGGGTCAGCAAATAGCTGATAATATCTTTCGCAGCGCGCTACCTTAGGCGAACCGTTGGCATCGCTGTATAAGGCCCTATTCTTCTCGATTGTAGCGGCCAAATTAGCTTTATTAGTACTTATTACCTCTTCAACCTGTGCAGGGTCAATTTTAGCGAGATGGCGCATATACTCAGCGTAGATTTTCTCGGAAAAAGCCAAATCCTCGCTGTATTGCGCCACAAACTCGTCAAACCTATCGGTTTGCTTGATCGCGGGGCCACAAAATTGAAATATTGCCGTGTACAGTGGCATATTCCAAACTATCTCTAGGGCATTGGTGTCCATTTCATCGAGCATATCAATCTCTTGCTGTGGCCAATCCAGCTGTAGCAGTAGCATCATTAGAAAACTCATCATTTCTCCCAAGCAACTAAAAACATCATCACTATCGCAGAGATTCTGCCAATAACCGCCTCTTTGTCTGTCGGACAAAAGCACCAAACTTATAAAGCCCTCACTTTAATATTGATCCAAACAAAGGCAGCCCTCAGCCCTAAGTGCTAAAATCAGCCATCTATTAACGCTGGAGGCCGATCATGCACCAAACACTCCTTATCTATGCCGGCGGCACCATAGGCATGCAAAAAAGCGCTCAAGGGCTGGTACCCAGCACTGTGCTAGAGAGCGATTTGCGCCATGTACTGGCCGCCAATGAACTGATGGCAGACTTCGACTTTTTAAGCCTGCAGCCGCTGATCGATAGCGCCAACGCTGGCCCGGCCGAATGGCAGCAATTGGCCGACACCATTAAACAGCACTCGGCCTACCGCTCTTATATTATCTTGCACGGCACCGACACCATGGCTTACGCTGCCGCCGCCGTCTCCTACCTGTGTGCAGACCTCAACAAGAGCATTATCTTTACCGGCGCCCAGATTCCCCTGGCCCTGCCCGGCAGTGACGGCGCCAGCAATTTTATCGGCGCCCTCAAGGCCCGCGATCATCACGTACAAGGCACCAGTCTATACTTTGGCGACCAGCTGCTGCAGGCCAACCGCTGTGCCAAGGTCAGCAGTACCGACTTTAAAGCCTTTGCCGCCCCCGGCGGGCCGGCTCCACTGCCCACCAAGCCCGGTCTGCTAATAAGCCACCCCCTATCGTCAGCCCAAAATACGGCTATAACGGTTATTTATTTTTACCCAGGCATCAGTGCTGCTACTATTGCCAGCCAGCTTAAAGCCCCGGGCCTTAAGCTGGCCCTGCTGCTGAGCTTTGGCGCCGGCAATATACCCGCCGCCGACCAGACCATAGTGAGCGCGCTCAAGCAGGCCGGTAATGACGGCTTGGCACTGGTCAATATCAGCCACTGCCGCCACGGTGGTATCGACCAGAGCCGCTACGCCAGTGGCAGAGTACTGAACGAGATAGGCGTACACAGCGGCGGCGATATGCAGCTAGAGGCCGCACTGGCCAAGGGCCATGTGCTAATAGCCCAGGGCTTGGCCGGAACCGAATTAGCCACAGCCATGGCCAGCAATTTAGCTGGCGAGCTGAGTGAATAGAAATAAATAAGCAGAGACAGAAATTAAGGACTTACCATGGCAACACCGTTTTACCCACCCCAGCGCACCCTGATGGGCCCCGGCCCCTCCGATGTTAGCCCCCGGGTTTTGGCCGCCCTTGGCCGCCCCACCATCGGCCACCTGGACCCAGAATTTGTCGGCCTGATGGACGATATTAAAGGCCTGCTACAGATGGCCTTTAACACCAAAAATGAGCTGACCATCCCCGTTTCCGCGCCGGGCTCCGCCGGCATGGAGGCCTGTTTTGTCAACCTGCTGGCAGCGGGCGACAAGGCCATTGTCTGCCAAAACGGTGTCTTCGGTGGGCGCATGAAGGAAAACGTCGAGCGCTGTGGTGCCACTGCCATTATGGTGGAAGACGACTGGGGCCAAGCGGTCAGTATCGATAAAGTTAAAGCGGCCTTTGCCGAGCACCCGGATGCCAAGGTGCTGGCCTTTGTTCACGCCGAGACCTCCACCGGAGTTGAAAGCGATGCGGCGGCGCTGTGCAAAATTGCCGCCGATAACGGCGCCTTGAGTATTATGGATGCGGTGACCTCGCTCGGTGGCATATCCGTTGATGTAGATGGCTGGGGCGCCGATGCGGTTTACTCCGGCTCGCAAAAATGCCTGTCTTGTGTACCGGGAATTTCACCAGTGACCTTTAGCCCCAAAGCAGTTGAGGTGATTCAAAATCGCCAGCACAAGGTACAGAGCTGGTTCTTGGATATGCAGCTGGTAATGGGCTATTGGGGCGGCAACGCCAAGCGCGCCTACCACCACACCGCGCCGGTGAATGCCATGTACGCCCTGCACGAATCACTGGTGATGCTCGAAGAAGAAGGCATGGACCTGGCCTTTGAGCGCCACCGCCACCACCACCTGGCTCTGGTAAAAGGCCTGGAGGCCATGGGCTTAAATATGCTGGTCGATGAAAACTGCCGCCTACCCCAACTCAACCTGGTGCAGATTCCCGAGGGCATTGAAGATGCGGCGGTACGCGGCGCGCTATTAGCCCAGTACGACCTGGAAATTGGTGCGGGCCTCGGCGCCTTTGCCGGCAAAGCCTGGCGTATTGGCCTGATGGGCCAAGCTTGCTACCAGGAAAATGTACTATTGTGCCTGTCGGCCCTAGACAATGTACTGGCCGCCCAGGGCGCCAAGCACGAGCGCGGTGCAGCGGTGGCTGCGGCGATGGGTTTTTATAACGCCTAGGCTGCTAGACCCCAACCACAAAACTCGCCGTAGTAGTGGTGCTGCCGCCGATATTTAGGGTGGCAATATTTTTGGCGCCGCCGACTTGGTAGTTGCCGGCACTGCCGCTGGCTTGCTTATAGGCGTCGAGCAACATGCGCACGCCGGTGGCGCCCACCGGGTGGCCGAGGCCAATCAAACCGCCGCTGGGGTTAATGGGTAACTGGCCGCCCATTTCAATCACGCCCTCTTCCACCGCCTTCCAGGATTCACCGGGGGCGGTGATACCGAAGTGGTCGATGGCCATATATTCGGTCATGGCAAAGCAGTCGTGGGTTTCAATCGCATCTACTTGCTCAAGGCTGAGCTTAGCGCGATTAAAGGCTTGATCGATAGCCGTGCGCACATGGGGAAACACTAAAGCTTCATTGGCACTGGCTGCCACCTTATCGGCATAACAAATACGCGCGGTGGTGTGGCCCCAGCCTTTAATGCGCGGAATACTCGCCAGGTCGATACCGCGCTTAGCGGCGTATTCGCGGGCGTAATCTTGGTTGGCTAAAAATACTACCGCTGCGCCATCGGTAATTTGACCGCAATCGTTGCGTCGCACTCGCCCACTGATCACCGGGTTAAGCTCATCATTCTCGCTAAAGGCGCCCTCGGGGAATTGCCATTTGCGGCTTTGGGCATTGGGGTTTTGGCTGCCGTTTTGATAATTAATTTCGGCAATTCGGCCCAGGTGGCGGTAGTCGATGCCGTAGCGGCGATCGTATTCACCGGTAAGCTCGCTAAACATATGGGGCCACATATATTGCACCCCCTCGGCCTCGTGGCCGGTCCAGGCGGCAGCGCCCAGGTACTCTGCACCGGTATCGCCGGGCACATTGCGCATATACTCCACCCCCAACACGCAGGCACTGCGGTAGTGTCCGGCGGCTATATCGGCCATGGCGGCCAAGATTGCCATACTGCCCGAGGCGCAAGCGGCCTCGTGACGGCTGATAGGCAAGCCGTGAAACTCGGGCACAACCTGGGCCAGCACACCGCCCAGCATGCCCTGGCGACAAAACAGTTCAGCCACAAAATTACCCACGTGGGCGCACTCAATGGTGGCCGGATCTAGTTGGCTGTCCTCCAGCGCGCTGTGCATAACCGCGCCCATCATATCGGCAATATCCTGGCCCTGGCGGGCCCAGTTCTGGGCAAAATCGGTTTGGGCACCGCCCAAGATATAAATGGCATCACTCATTTGGCTTCTCCGCTGGCTCAGCAATACACTGGCTTAACTTTTATTATCGAACTTGCAGCTTAACAGTATAGGGGTCGGTGGCTCAAGCTCACTGGGGCATCAGGGTATAGGCGTACAGCAAGGCGTCTTCACGGCCGCCTTCTGGCCTGGGGTAGTAGCCCTGGCGCAGGCCAACTTGATTAAAACCCAAAGCCTCGTAAAGGCCAATGGCAGGGGTATTGGAGGCGCGCACCTCTAAGAACAGCTCGCTCACTGCCGGATCTAGGCGGCCGATAAGATGCTGTAACAACAGCCGCCCAAAACCGCGCCCCTGGGCCGCTGGCGCCACCGCAATATTCAGTAGCTCGGCCTGATCCACGACCTGGCTGGCAAAATAATAGCCGAGAATTTTATCGCCCTGGACCAGGGCCGCCTGTAATTGACTGCGCCCACCCAGGCGCTGCTCAAACTGGCTAGCCGGCCAGGGGTGGCTGTGCGCCTGCTGCTCTATTTTCAGTAGCGCTTCTAAATCGGCGGCGGTGACTGGGGCTAACTTGGGCTCAGGGCTCATGGATACAGCGCAGGGCCTGCCAAGCCCTGGCTTTTAGCTGGGGCTGCTCCAGCATTTCTACCAGGCTTGGCAGTAGCAGAATACGTTTTTTAGGGGCGGCGCGGCCCAAATTCAGGGTCTCGGGCGGTAGCAGCTGACCATAACTGCTGGGCTGACGCCAGTCGGCCAGGCTATCTGGGGGCAACAGGTACTGGGCGGCGGCACCCATTAACAGGCAGTAATCCGCCGCCTCATTAAGCTGGGATTCGAGAAAAGCGCCGAGCATTTGGCGGGCGGCGCTGGCACTTTGGTCGCCGTCGCCGGCTTCCATCATCGGCCAGGGGATTAACTGGGCACGAGGCAGGTTGGCAAGCGCTTGGCCGGCCGCTTGCAGCATACTCAGCAGTAGCTTTTCGGTGGGCAGCGCCTTTT
This sequence comes from Cellvibrionaceae bacterium, assembly GCA_025800435.1. Taxonomy (GTDB): domain Bacteria; phylum Pseudomonadota; class Gammaproteobacteria; order Pseudomonadales; family Cellvibrionaceae; genus Pseudoteredinibacter. Next base: position 12,867 of record JAOXRV010000553.1, read on the forward strand.
GGCTATCGCGGCTATCAATAACCAGGCAGGGGCCGCAGCGCCACAAGCTCAGCTTAAACGCCACTGCTGGCTCGGTGGGCAGTTCAACTTGGGGCTCAGCTGCTGTACTTGCACTTAGTTTGGGCTTTGCCGCAGGCTCTGGGCCGCCGCCAAAGCCGGCCAAAATAGTGGCGGCATCAGCGGGGCCACCACTGGCAGCGACAGGCTCGACAACTTGCAGAGCAACTGCGGGGGCTGCAAGCTCAGCGCTGGGGGCGACCTCAAGCTGGGGCTGTGCCTGCTCGGGCCACTCACAAGCTTGAGGCAGGGGCGCATTCACCAGCAATACCCGGGGCATATAGCTATCGATACCGAGAGCGCTGAGGTATTGGTGGCGATGGGTTTCGTACATGGTTTGATTTCGTTGGGTTTAAAGCGCTGATTTTAACCCCGTGGCGCAGTTACGTCATCCCCGTGAGGGTGTGCTGCTGTTCGGGTTAAAGTGGCTTCGATTCCGAGCCTTGTGGTGGGTAAGGGTTTATGCGTCCCCCAAACCCCCTTACCCACCACAAGGC
>JAOXRV010000525.1 GCA_025800435.1 Cellvibrionaceae bacterium
AAGGCCTCTGGCCAGTGGGAGTCTATCGACTCCGGTGAATACCGCGCTGCTATTCTCAAAGGTATCAAAATCGCCAAGAAACAAGCGACTACCGATATCATGAACCTACCCATTCTGGCTCCGGAGGCTGCACAATGAAAATGACCTTCGCCAAACGTATTATTGCCATCGCCGCAGCGAGCATGCTGTCTGCGGGCACGGCTATGGCCCAGGACAAAGCCGCCAATTTGGATGAGCTGTTGCAAATGGTCAAAAGTGCCAAGGTTGCCGAATCTGCCGATCAGCGCAAGCGTGAAGCCGAGTTCCGCCGCCAAAAGGCCAACCAGCAGGCCCTGTTAAACAAGGCCAAGCAGACCAAAAAGAACGAAGAAAACCGTTCCGCCCAGCTGGAAAAAACCTACGAAAACAACGAAGTAGCAGTTGACGCCAAGCGCGCCCAGCTGAATGAGCGCTTAGGTTCTTTAAAAGAACTGTTCGGCCACCTGACCTCTACCGCCGGTGACCTGCGCTCTAACGTTGAAAACTCTCTGGTTAGTGCCCAGCTCGGCGGTCGCGACGAGTTCCTCGATAACCTGATCGAGAAAATGAACAGTGCCGACCAGCTGCCTACCATCGAAGAGATTGAGCAGTTGTGGTACGAAATTCAGCGCGAAGCGGTTGAAGGCGGCAAAGTAGCCAAGTTCACGGGCACTGTGATCAAGCCCAACGGCGACAAAGCTGACCAAGACGTTATCCGTATCGGTACTTATAACCTGGTATCCGACGGCAAGTACCTGACCTTCAACGAAGGCAAGTTGGAAGAGCTGACCCGTCAGCCCGAAGCCTATCTGGGTGCCGCCAAGTCTCTGGAAAGTGCCGCTGCCGGTACCTTTACCAAGGTTGGTGTTGACCCCACTGGCCCCTCCGGCGGTTCTTACCTGGCCGCGCTGATTAACAGCCCCTCTTTGAAAGAGCGTTGGGAGCAAGGTGGCTTGGTTGGCCTGATCATCACCATCGTCGGTGTCTTCGCCATGTTGCTGGCTATCTTCCGCCTGGTCGTGTTGATGGGTGTTTCCACCAAGGTTAGCGCTCAGCTCAAGTCTGACAGCGCCAATGTCAACAACCCGCTGGGTCGAGTACTCAAGGTGGCTGAGGATAACCCCAGCCTCGACGGCGAAACCCTGGAGCTGAAACTGGAAGAGGCCGTGCTGAAAGAGAAGCCCGCGATCGAGTCTGGCTTACAGCTGCTGAAAATTATCTCTGCCGTAGCACCCCTGCTGGGTCTGCTGGGTACCGTAACCGGTATGATCGTAACCTTCCAGGCGATCACCATCTTCGGTGCCGGTGATCCAAAAGCAATGGCCGGCGGTATCTCCGGTGCCCTGGTAACCACGGTACTGGGTCTGGTTGTGGCTATTCCTACTGTACTGATGCACACCCTCGTTAACGGTCGTGCCCAGCGTGTACTGCACATTCTCGATGAGCAGAGCGCGGGTATCGTCGCTGAAAACGTAGAGAAGAAGTAGGAGAGTTCTCATGACGGCATTAATGGACCAATGGGAAGCCATTAAGGCCTTTCTGGAGTCGGGTGGTGAGGTGTTATTCCTGATTGCCATCCTGACCTTTGTCATGTGGACACTGATTTTTGAACGGTTGTGGTATTTCAACGGCGGTCTTAAGCGCGATGTACAAGGCGCTTTGGATGCCTGGGAAGCGCGCCCTGAGCGCCAGTCCTGGAATGCCCACCAAGTACGTTTCGCCTTGATCTCCCGGGTTGCCGAGAAGGTTAAGATGAATATGCCGATGATTGAAACCATGGTTTCCCTGGCGCCGCTGTTTGGCCTGCTGGGTACCGTATGGGGCATGATCGAGGTATTTAACGTACTGGCCATTACTGGTGGTGGCGACGCGAAGTCTATGGCCAGTGGTGTATCCAAGGCCACTATCCCGACAATGGCGGGCATGGTGGCGGCCCTCTCGGGGGTATTTGGCAACACCCTGGTTAACCGTATCGCTGACCGCGAAAATCAGTTACTTGCAGATCACCTGACAATGGACCACTAGGTCGCTTCGGCGGCTTAGGCCTCCACAAGGCTGACGCTGAGTATTAATCGGTTATGTTAAGAGAGTAACCATGGCCAAAAAAAGAAAAGTTGAAGAAGAAGGCGGCATTGATTTAACACCCATGCTCGACGTGGTGTTTATTATGCTGATCTTCTTTATCGTAACCGCCTCTTTTATTAAAGAGACCGGGATCGAGGTAAATCGACCGGACGCCACCACGGCGGACGAGAAGTACAAGTCGAATATCTTGATTGCGATTAACGCCAATAATGAAATCTGGATCGACAAAAGCCGTATCGACGAGCGCCAAGTGAGCAATCGTATCGAACAGCTGCGGGCGGAAAATCCCAAAGGCGGTATTGTGGTTCAGGCTGACGATAAGGCAAGCATTGAAACCCTGGCTAAGGTAGTGGGCGCCGCCCGTGACCTAGGGGTAGACGATGTTGCTGTGGCTACAGAGAAGAACTAGAGCGACCTATGAACATAGTACGACTCATAATAGCCGGAGCCGTTGCCCTCGCAGTGACTTTTGGCTTGTTCGTTTTGATGCACACCTTGATCGCGGCCAATATGCAGGAACCTGAGGAAGGCAAGGAAACTAAAATTGCCGATATCCACATGCCTGAGACCAAGATCGAGACGCGTTACGACACAGAAAAACCCGAAAAACCCGAAGAACCCGACCAGCCGCCGCCAGATATGCCAGAGCCGGAGTTTGACACCCCTGATGTCAACCCCGATGCCCTGAATATGGGTGCGCCCAAGGTCCAGGCCAAGTTGAATGTGGCCGGTGTTGGTGGCTTCTCTTCCGACGGTGAATATCTGCCGATCGTGAAGGTGCAGCCCCAGTACCCGCGCCGTGCGCTGAGCCGGGGTATTGAAGGTTATGTAATCGTTGAATTTACGGTAACTAAAAGTGGCGCAGTGCGCGACCCTGTTGTGGTAGAGGCGGATCCGCCAAATATCTTTAACAAGGCAGCGATGAAAGCGGCTCTGAAGTTTAAGTATAAGCCACGAGTAATCGACGGTGAGCCGATTGAGGTTCCCGGTGTACGCAACAAGATTACTTTTGCAATCGCGAAATAGAGTGGGTGATGAGATGAAAATGACGGCTGCGGCAACAAAGCTCGTCAAAACCACGCTGCTGGCAGCGCCACTAATGTTGGCGCCCGCTATCTCCAGCGTGGTGATGAAAGCTTTTAACCAAGAGGCAGTTTTTGGTGCGGCTTATGCGCAAGAAGCGCAGAAGAAGAAGCCCCAAAAAACCCGTAAAACACCAGCCTTGAGCCAAAAGGTATTCAAGAAGCTGGAAGAGCCCAATAAGCTGATTAACCCTGAAAAGGGCGAGCCCAAATTTCGTGAAGCTTTACGGGTTTTGAAGGCTATTAACACTTCAAAATTCAATAAGTACGAAGTTGCCCAGGTTTATAACCTGATGGGTTTTGCCTACTACAGCTTAGAGGACTACCCCAACGCCATTAAGGCTTACCGTAAGGTAGTGGCGCAGAGTCCATCCATTCCGCTGGGTCTGGAAGTGCAAATCTTGTACACCATCGCTCAGCTGCAATTCGCCCAGGAAGATTACACCAATGCGGTGAAGTCACTGGAAAAGTGGATGACCATGGCGCCTATTATCGGTGCTGATGCTTACGCACTATTGGGTCAAGGCTACTACGCCATTAAACAGCCCAAAAAAGCGATCAAGCAGATTCAAATCGCCATCGATAAATACGATGCCAAGGGTAAAACGCCGAAAGAAAACTGGTTTGCGATTCAAAGTGCTATTTACTATGAGCAGAACCAGTACAAAAAGGTAATCAAGGTGTTGGAGCGCATGGTGCGCCTCTACCCCAAACACAGCTATTGGCTGCGTTTGGCCGGTATGTACGGCATCACCAATCGCGACAAGGATCAGCTTTATGCCTACGATGCCATCTACCGCATGGGTGGCCTGAAGAAGGAAAAAGAGCTGCTTAACCTGGCTTATCTGTACATGGGTGAAGAAGTGCCCTGGATTGCCGCCAAGGTGATTCAAAAAGGCATGAAGGACAAGGTGATCGAGAAGACCTCGAAAAACCTAGAAGTCTTGGCCACCGCTCTGCGTATGGCCCAAGAGGTGAAAAAGTCCATCCCCGTTATGGAACAGGCTGCAAGCAAGTCTGACAAAGGCGATCTGTATGCGCGTTTGGCAGGTATCTACCTCGATAGCGACAACAACAAAAAAGCCATCGAAGTTGGCAATAAAGCTCTTAAACGCGGCGGTATCAAGCGCAACGACCAACTGCAAATTACCATGGGCATGGCCAAGGCCAATCTCAAGCAGTACAAATCGGCGATTGAGCACTTTAAGAAAGCTGCCAAAGACAAGCGCAGCAAAAAGTTCGCCACTGGCTGGATCCAATACTGCCAGAACGAGCTAGAGCGCGAGCGCAAGCTGGCCGAAGCTTAGTAATAAGCAAACGCCAAAAACGAAAAAAAGCCGCTATACGCGGCTTTTTTTGTTTTATCTTAAACCCCAGCTACCGCACAACTGTCCGAGAAAAAATCGCCCGAACTCAGGGGATAAAACCCAGCTTAAGGGGTAGGGGGTACTTTCTCCGTTCCAAAACGCTGCGTCCATGCAGCTGCGCCCGTTCATCCAGAGCCTAGTCTCTGCGAAAGCACCCCCTACCCCTCAAGCTTACATCTCGCAGAACCTCTAGCTACGAGTTCTCCATTTCTGTGCATGCAGGTTGGAGAGAGATTTATAGGGGGCTTGGCCTGTAGTTCGTAGGCTTCTGGATGAAACGGGGGCAGCTGCATGGACGCAGCGTTTTCGAACGGAAGGGTAAGCCCCCTATAAAGCTCACGGCAAAAGAACACTGAATTTGAGTCTAGCCATACAACTTTGCTCGTCGGGCCGCGCTGTTTAAGGTCTGCAGTAAAATTATTGCCAGCATCAGAAGTTTCGATTATTTTTATATTCACACCACTGTAAAAATTGACCGCGATGATGGCAAAAAACTGAGTCGAGTCTATGTCCAATTCCAAGTCGCCTAACACCGGTAGCGCCC
>JAOXRV010000528.1 GCA_025800435.1 Cellvibrionaceae bacterium
ATCAACGCGGTTAAAGGTGTGGAAATTGGCGCGGGCTTTGACAGTGTTGAGCAGCTTGGCACCGAGCACCGGGATGAAATTACCCCCGAGGGCTTTTTATCCAATCGCGCCGGCGGCGTGCTCGGCGGCATTTCCACCGGCCAGGATTTAATTGCCCATATCGCCCTCAAACCCACCTCGTCCATGCCGATTCCCGGGCGCAGTGTGAATGTCCATAATGAAGCGGTTGAAGTGGTCACCAAGGGCCGTCACGACCCCTGTGTGGGTGTGCGCGCAACCCCCATCGCCGAGGCCATGGTGGCGCTGGTGCTGATGGATCACCTGCTGCGCCAGCGCGGCCAAAACGGTGGGCTAGAGCACAATATTCCCGTGATTCCCCCGCAGGCGTGAGTGTAAATGCCAGGCCGCTTCCCTATTGGCGGCTATCGGGTTTTTACTTTTTTTACTTTGCCGTACTCGGTGCGCTGGTACCGTTTTGGAGCTTGTACCTAAAGCATCTCGACTACAGCGCCACCGAGATCGGCAGCATCACTGCGGCGCTGGCGGCGTCGCGCATTATCGCCCCCAATCTGTGGGGTTGGCTGGCCGATATCAGCGGCCAGCGTATGCGTATTATTCGCTGGGGCAGTTTTTTAGCGGCGCTGTTTTTTGTCGGCATCTTCTGGGTGCAGGGCATGCGCAGTATGCTCTGGGTGGTGTTGGCCTACAGTTTTTTCTGGAATGCGGTGCTGGCCCAGTTTGAGGTGGTTACTCTAAATCATTTACAGGGCCAGACCGAACGCTATAGCCAGGTGCGGCTGTGGGGCTCGGTGGGTTTTATCGTCACCGTGGTGGGCTTGGGCGCGCTGTTCGATTGGCTCTCCATTGCTACCTTACCCGCCGCTATGTTGGTTTTGCTGCTGGCGATTTGGCTCTCCAGCCTGAGCGTCAGCGACAGCAACACTGAAGCGCTGCAACTGCACACTAAGCCCAGGGCAGGGGGCTTTATAAAACAGCTGTTGCGCCGCCCAGTGATATTGTTTTTTTTGGCCAGCCTGTGCTTACAAGTAAGCCACGGCGCCTACTACACATTTTTTTCGGTGCTGTTGGCTGAGCATGGCTATAGCGCCGCGCTCACCGGTGGCCTCTGGGCCCTGGGGGTATTGGCCGAGATAGTACTCTTTATAAAAATGCCGGCGCTGTTGCAGCGCTTTGGCGCCAGGCTTTTATATTTGCTGGCCCTGGCGGCGGCGGCCCTGCGCTGGCTGGCCACGCCGCTGTTGGTCGATTCGCTGCTGGCGCTGTTGCTATTGCAGTGTTTGCACGCCCTGACCTTTGGCGCCGCCCACGCGGTATCGGTCGAATGGGTGCGCGCTTATTTCCCCCATCACCACGGCCAAGGCCAGGCTTTTTATACCGCCTTTAGCTTTGGTGTGGGGGGTGTATTGGGGGCGGTACTCAGTGGCCTATTGTGGGAGCTTAGCCCGCTGCTGTGTTTCGCCGTCGCCGCCGCAGCGGCGCTGCTGGGTTTATGCGCTGCCGTGTTTGCCACGCCGCCGGCAGATTAATCCGCGGCCTGCTGCAGGGCCGCGATAAACGCCTGGGCCGCCTTCGACAAAGTGCGGCCGCGGTGATAAATACAGCCCAGCTCGCGGCTGACATTCAGATTGTTTACCTCAACCGCCACCACCTGTTGATCAATTAAGCTCTCGGGCAAGACACTCCAGCCCAGACCAATCGACACCATCATCTTAATGGTCTCCAAGTAATTGGTGGCCATGCTGACATCCAAGGGCAGGGCGTAGTGATCAAACTGGCGCTTTAAAATCTGCCCGGTAAAGGTGCTTAAATCGGGCAAAATCGCCGGGTGTCGGCTTAAATCATCCAGCGCCAAAGGCCGCCCGTGATTGAGGGCATGATCCTTGGCCACCACACACAACAGCGGGTCGTGCCAGATATGGGTGGCAATCATCTGCTCATGGGTTTGCGGCGCCAGGGTTACCACCGCCAACTCCAGCTGGCCGTGCAAAATCTTCTCGGTGGCTTTTTCCGAATCGATAAAATCAATCGCCAGCTTCACCTCGGGATACTGCTCACTAAACCGACGCAGCACCGGCGGCAGCCGATGGAGGCCAATATGGTGGCTGGTGGCCATATTTAAGGTACCACTGACCGTATCACTGCCATCGGCCAACAACCGCCGAGTCTCCTCAATCTCCAGCAACAGCTTATTGGCCCTGGGCAACAAAGTGCGCCCGGCCTCGGTCAAACCCACACTGCGGCCAATGCGGTCAAACAACTTACACCCCAGCTGCTGCTCCAGATTGGCGATCCGCTTACTCACCGCCGGCTGAGTCAAATGCAACTTCTCCGCCGCCTCGGAAAAAGACCCCGCCTGAGCCACCGCACAAAACGCACTTAAAGCCTGTGTTTCCATAATTGCACATCTATTCCGATAGATTCCAAAAAGGAATCTATTTAATAAAAAATATGAATTGGATTTATACAAAACCCCGCTCTAGAATACAAGCCATATCAACACCCACACGAATAGGGTGTGGCTTACCCGCACGATCAATGAATCATGCTCGATGCAGAGTCTTGTGGCCGGTGGGGGTTCTGGGGGCTTGGGAGCCAGGGATGGCGGACGAGAGCTACAGGGACGTATTTACCGCGTCCCCCAGAACCCCCACCGACCACAAGACTCGGCGGCAAAGCCCCAGTTTTCTAAATATTTAGCCTGAATACAAAAAGAGAAGTAACCATGTCCGCCAAAACCCTGTACGACAAATTATGGGACAAGCACTTCGTCACCGAACGGGACGATGGCTCGGCCCTTATTTACATCGACCGCCACGTCATCCACGAAGTCACCTCGCCCCAGGCCTTCGAAGGCCTGCGCCTGGCCGGCCGCGAGCTGTGGCGCGCCGATAGCATTATCGCCACCCCCGACCAC
>JAOXRV010000561.1 GCA_025800435.1 Cellvibrionaceae bacterium
GCTGATGGCGGTGGCGGCATCAGTTCAAAATATGATCACCGCGGCCTTTGCCTTGGGGGTCGGTGCTATTTGGCGAAGCGGCGATATGGCCGTTAACCCGGTGCTTAAACAAGGCCTGGGTTTAACTGCCAACGAAGAGATAATAGGCTTTATCTACACCGGCACCCCCGAAAACCCAGACCGCCAGCCCCCCCGGCTGCAAGTGACTGATTTTTTTAGCAATTGGCCCCCTAAGCCCGTTGCATCTGGATAAGCTTTTGTGTAAAGTTGCGCCCTCTTTGGAGAGGTGTCCGAGTGGTCGAAGGAGCACGCCTGGAAAGTGTGTATACGGCAACGTATCGAGGGTTCGAATCCCTCCCTCTCCGCCAAGTACAAAAAAGCCCTAACGCGAAAGCGCTAGGGCTTTTTTGTACTTGGCGGAGAGGGAGGGTAAGAAGAACCCTCGCGGGTTCGACTGAATCGCCCGGAGCGATTCAGCACCGCCTTAGCGGCCCGAAGGGCGACTTGCAGGAAGCAAGTCGTTACTGAATGCGACTGAGCATTTTGGACGAGGAGCGAAGCGACGAAGCGCAGTGTTCATGGCCCGAAAACCAAATAAAACTGTCCGCGCCAAGAGATCCAAACCGTTCGCCTCAGCGTAAACCAAAGCAATCATAAACTGCCACAGAAAAAGACCCATGAGCAAAATCGCCATTATCGGTGCTGGCCTGGCCGGCCTTAGCGCCGCCAAGCAATTGCAAAACCGTGCCCAGGTAACCGTATTTGATAAAGCCAGGGGGCTTGGCGGGCGTATGAGTACCCGCCGCTGTGAACCTTATTTTTTTGATCACGGCGCCCAGTACTTTACCGCCCGCAGCGAGGGTTTTAAGGCTTTTCTCGAACCACTAATTGAAGCTGGTGTGGTTGCCCG
>JAOXRV010000566.1 GCA_025800435.1 Cellvibrionaceae bacterium
GATACGCCATTCATTGCCCTCTACTATTAGGCCATCAAGCTGGGTATTGCCATCCCACAGCTGTAATACCCTACCCTGGTCGGCCAAGCTTTCATGTATCTGGCCACTGAGCACGATAGGCTGGGGACCAAGCACTGAAAGATCCTCAATAATAGCGCCGCGGTTGCCGGCCAAATCGGTCACATTCATAGTGACTGTAATGCTGGCGGCAGCAACACTGCTAAGATCTTGCCCACTGACCCTGACATTACCTTGGGCATCCACCACAATATCCTCGCGGCTGACTTCCACCGACGCGCCGCCCCCTTCGATTAGGATACTGTCAATCTTATCGCCAGGCTTAAGCTGGGCGCTAAAGCTGACATCGCCGAGCTTATCAACATGTAGCTGGGCTTCGCCATTAAGGTCTGGTTTGATCTGGTAGTTTTCGCTGGGGTCGGCACCGGGCTTAACCGTATCAACCGTCACCCGCTGCGAATCATTAGCGCGTACCGAGCCATTTTGGTCAACTACCCGTACCTGGTAGCTTACTTCGCCATCGGCCTGCGGGGCATTGATTGCAAACACCCAGTTACGGCCGTTGACGACGGCATCCGACCACTGGCTGCCATCGGCGCTGACTTGCACTTTATTGTGTTCGGGCAAATCGGCGTCGAGACTGCCGTTTAGGGTCACATTATTGTTGGAGGTGATAAAGTCGCCACCGATACCGGTATCGTCACTGATACTATCAATACTGATATCGCCGCGATAATAGGTATAAAAACTAACGCTGGTCTGCTCGCTCAGATCAAACTCTCCGCCGCTGGAGATATAGCTATAATTATGTTGGTAGCCGGTTTCGCTGATGATAACTTCTGAATTGGTGGTGGCGGCGATACTCCAGTAATCGTCCGCTGGCCGGTACCACCACAATTGAAAATTGTGTGTGCCCACACCATAGCTGTCGGGCAAGGTAATAGACCAACTGGTACCATCGAGTTTGAAGTCCGTTTCAATTTTGGTTTCGCCATCCCACAGCTCTAACGACCAGCCCCGAAACTCTATATTGCGATGAATCTCGCCACCGATAACAATTGGCGTGGCGCCAACAACATCGATGCTATCCAGTATTTCACCCTGGTTACCGGCGCCATCGGTGACGCTCATAGTAACGTTAATACTGGCCCCCGCCAAAGCACTGAGATCTTGACTGGCGATACTGACATTGCCTTCGGCATCGACCGATATATCGTCGCGCTTAACCGTATGAGTCTTGCCCCCCGCCTCAATGCGAATACTGTCGATGTTATCGCCGACGTTAATCTTAGCGGTAAAGCTGACAGCGTCCAGTTGATCCACATGCAGATGGGGCTCAGCGCCGAGATTGGCCTCGATCCGATAGTTCTCGCTGGGGTCGGCGCCGGGTTTAATCGTGTCGACGGTAACAATTTGCGTCTCTGTGGCGTGAACATTACCGGCTTGATCGATCACCCGAACTTGGTAGTTTACGTCACCGTCGGCATGCACTTTGCCATCTTCAAAGGACCAGCCGAGTCCGTCGACGGCGGCATCGACCCAGCCATTGTCGTTCACCTTAACTTGTACTTTACTGCCCAAGGGTAATTCATTATCGAGGCTGCCGCTGATGGTAAGGCTGGTATCAGCGGTAATAAAATCATTGTGGATACCAGTATCTGTGCTGATGCGTTCGATGCTGATATCGCCCTGGTAGTCGCCAACTTTAATACTGGTGTCGGTATAGCTGGCACTGCTACCGTCGCTGTGAGCAACGTTCATGCTGACGCTTATGGGGCCGTTGTTGAGGTTTGAGATGTCGATATCGTTGACCGCGACATTGCCATCTTGATCGACCCGAATAAAAAATGGGAAAATCACCATATTGCTGGTGCCATCACTGATGACCAAACCGACCACCCGGTCGCCGGGGTTGACCTTGCCAATAAAGTCGACGCCTTGAATTTCGTCACCGCTTAACTGGCCGTCGCCGTCATCAATTTCTATGTAACGGCTTGCACCGCTGTCTTTTAAGACTGTATTAATACCTGCGTTATTTGTAGCCATGGCTACCTCCCTAAGTTGTTATTCGTGAGTAGTTATTCGAAAGTAGTTATTCGCCGAAGCTGCTTGTTTCTACACCCTCAGTGCGGCACTGCTGAGGCAATTCACCGTAGCGCTGAAAATTGGCAAGCGTATTCTAATGCGAGAAAAGTTTACAAAACCACCACCCCACACAACGCGGGTAAAAATTGGTTTTAAAGTGCTATATTGATTCAGATTTGCTAAATCTTATGAATTATTTTTGAAGAGATTTAAGTCAGCTTAAAGAATTTAGGCCGGCAGTAGAGGGCTTATTCTTGGTCGAAATGGATAACAACATTGATAACAATATTGTCGTTCACAGGCATACTGGGTGCAGGTCGAGCGTGAGCAACCCCGCTAGCCCATGGGCTTATAAAAGGCGCCTCAAGGTCACTATTGATGGGATGAAGCTAAACCAGCAGAGAACAAACCCTGAGCCTATAGCCCCAGTTCGCTGAGCAGGGCATCACTATCATCGCCGCCACCGCCAGCGGTGTTACCACCGGCCGTAGCTTGTTGGGCTTGATGATTGGCCAGTACCGAGTCAGGGTCGTGGGCCGCCTCCTCAATATAGGCTTTGGTGGCCACAAACTCAGTGTCCTCCATGGCGTACTCAAGGTAGAAGGTATTATTGTTTTGGGTATAAAAAGCCACCCGTTTGGTAATCGGTGTTTGCAGGCCCGCGTCGATAGAAATAGTCAGCTGGCGGCCCGAAGTAAGCACCTTGGGCTGGCTCTGTTCGACCGAGCTTTGCAAGCGTAAATTAATGCGGTTAATAAAATCCCCCACCACTTGGTTCATTAACTCACCGACACTGTCGGAAACTTCATCGGAAGTGTAACGCATGGCCAGGCCGGCCTCGTCCATGCCCATGCTCATCATATAATCACGGTACACATCCATGGCCGCATCAGCGCTAAAGTTTAAAATCACCAGGCCGGTAAAACCCCCTTCAAACACCACAAACCCTGAAATATCCGGCTTTAAACTGGTGTGTTGGATATTTTGTACCATCTGCGCCTGGCGCACCGGCTTGTGACAGGCGCGACTCAAGACACAACTGACCGAATCGCACAGCTCAAGCAATATATCGTCGGGGCCGACAATAATCGGGGATTCAACAGAAGATTCGGGCTGGTTTAAACTGGTCATCGCAGAGTCCTTACAATTAACTATGCACCTAAGCATAGACCCAGATGCCAGTTTTGCCAGTACTTACAAACCCAGCAAGCAGCGCTGTACGGCCTCAATTGCCGGGTCCTGGCCCCGGCCTTTTGCGGTGACAATAAAATAGCTCTCATCACAGGGCAAAGGGCGATCACAGGCCTGCACCAAGGCCCCGGCCTGCAACTCGGCGGCGACAAAATAATCGGGCAATATTGCCAAGCCCAAACCCTGGCTGGCGACCTGGGCAATTAAACTAAAACTCTCCAGGCGCGAGCCCGGCAGCGCCTCAATTTGCGCATCCTTTAAACCGGCAGCGCGCAGCCAGGCGCCGCTGGATGAGGGCTGTGCAGTGTGGTGCAGCAATGGGTAACGCAGCGCATCGGCCCGGGCCTCAATCGGGCCAAACTGCTGCAACAGCGCCGGCGCACACACCGCCAGCAAACTGTCCTCCATCAGCGGCGTCGCCTCTAAATCACGCCAATCGCCAAGACCGTAGAGAATCGCAATATCGTAGCTATCGCTCTGATGGTAGAGCTTATCCAACTCGGTTTGCAGCTGAATATCCAACTCTGGGTGGCGCTGCTTAAAGGCGCCCAAGCGCGGCACCAACCAGCGACTGGCCAGGGCCGGCTCCAAACCCAGACGAATACGCCCGGAAACCTTGCCCTGGGCTCTTTGCCCAGCGCTATGCAGCCTGCGCAACAGCTCACGAACCTCCTCCCAGTAGCCCTGGCCTTTTTCACTGAGGTATAGGCGCTGCTTCTCACGCCGGAACAACTGCACCCCCAAACCCTGCTCAAGCCCCGACAACTGGCGGCTAACCGCACTTTGGGTCATATTTAAGCGAGCCGCCGCACGGGTCACACTCAACTCCTGGGCAACCGCATCAAAACACAACAGGGCCTGGGTACTGGGAAGATAACTGGCCATAACTTTATGAGTTTTTGGAATAGGTTGTTTAGAATAAATCGTTATCGTCCCGCTGCCAAGGGCGCTATTCTAAAACTAACTATTCAGGTTACTGGCCCAAAGCAGTCGGATGGCAAAATATAGAGCCTTGAGGCGGGGGATAGGTTTTGGGGGCTTGGGAGGCAGGACGCCGGACGAGAGCCCCAGGGACGGGTTTATGCGCCCCCCAAAACCTATCCCCCGCCTCAAGGCTCGACAACGAAGCCACCTATAACAGCCCCGCCAAAACCTGAAGCCAACCACACTGTAAAACAGGTGCATTATGCAAACCGGCGGTATGCTATTGGCCAAGTTAATGGCCGCCTACGGAATCGACACAGCCTTTGGCATTCCCGGCACCCACACCATCGAACTGTACCGGGGCCTGCCCGAAACCAATATTCGCCATATCACCCCCCGCCACGAACAAGGCGCCGGCTTTATGGCCGATGGCTACGCCCGAGTCAGCGGCAAGCCCGCCGCCTGTATCACTGTATCCGGCCCCGGCGCCTTTAATATCGCCACCGCCATGGGCCAAGCCCTGCAAGACTCAGTGCCAATGCTGGTCATCTCCGCCGATAACAATCAGCACGAACGCGGCCTGGGCGAAGGCCGCCTACACGAAACCCCCAATTTACAAGCGGCCATGGCCCAGTGCAGCCGCTGGGCCCACAGCGTAGCCCGAGTTGATGAACTGCCCCAAATACTGGCCCGAGCCTTTGCCATTTTTAGCAGCGAGCGCCCAGGTCCGGTACACCTGAGCATGCCGCTGGATGTGATTACCAGCGACGCCAGCCATGTCGCCATTGAAACCTGGCCCCTGCCCAGCCGCCCGGCCCCGGCCCCAGATGCCATCGCCGCCGCCGCTGCCCTGCTCAATAAGGCCCAGCGCCCAGTACTGGCCCTGGGTGGTGGCGCCGCCGCACAGCCACAACTGGTGCAAGAATTGGCCGAGCGCATCGACGCCCCCACCACCCTCACCCACAACGGCAAGGGCCTGCTGCCACCGGAGCATCCATTATTAATCCCCAGCAGCCCAAGTTATCAAGCGGTGCGCGAGCTATACCAAAACGCCGACGTAATCCTGGCGATTGGCACCGAGCTAAGTGAAACCGATTACGACTTTTTCTTTGACGGCGGCTTTGGCCTCGGTGGCGAGCTTATTCGTATTGATATTGACCCGGCCCAACTGAGCCGCAATGCCCGCCCGACCATTGCCATTCACAGTGATGCGGGCTTTGCCATTAGCGCCCTATTGCCCCAACTTAACTACTGCGCCCGCCAGGGCCAAGAGCGTACCGGCCAGACGATAGCGCAACTGCAAACCACAGTGAACAGCGACTACCAAGGGTTTATCGATAGCCTCTACCAAGCCCTGCCCGAGGCGGCGATAATGGCCGACTCTACCCAGCCGGCCTATTTCGCCGCGGCCCAATTACAGGCTAGGGCGCCGCGCCGCTTTGCCTCGGCCGCCACCGGCTACGGCACCTTGGGCTATGCCCTGCCCGCTGCCTTCGGGGCCAAATTAGCGCGCCCGGAATTACCCGTCATTAGCCTAATTGGCGACGGCGGCTTGCAATTTACCATCAATGAGCTGTCCACTGCGGTGGAGGCCGAGTTGCCAGTGGCGATTATTGTTTGGAACAATCAACGCTATGAAATGATCGCCCAGAATTTTCACAGCGCCGGCATGGCGCCGATTGCCTGCGATATTCACACGCCGGATTTTTTAGCCATTGCCAAAGGCTATGGCTGCCGGGCCGAGCGCGCCCACAATTGCGCCGAGCTTATCGAGCTACTGGGCCAAACTGAAAATAACAATAACCCGCTGCTGATCGAAGTGCGTGAAGCGGATTTTTTAACGAATAAAGAAGGACTCTAGCCATGTCTTTTAATGGGCGCATCAGCGCATTATCCGAACGTTTAGTCGCCGATAACTGCGGTGTTTGGGCCGTGCACGAGCGTGCAGTTGAACAACATGCCAAGGGCGAAGATGTGTATTTACTGTCCGTGGGCGACCCGGATCTGGCCACCCTGCCCTCGACCATTCGCGCCGCCATCGACAGCTTGGAAAAGGGCCGTACCCACTATGCCCCCGGCATGGGCGAGCGCAATCTGCGCGAGATTATTTCGGATATTGAGATCAAGGCCTCGGGCAAACACTGCGACCCCAGCCATGTGGTTATTTTTCCGGGGGCTACCAACGCTATTTACTCGGTCATGTCCTGCCTGCTTAACCCGGGTGAAGAGGTGATTGTGGCCGAACCCATGTATGTGGGCTATGAAAGTATTTTTAAATCCATCAATGCCGAAGTGGTGCCGGTTAAACTGGATGTTGAACAAGAATTTAATTTAAATATAGAGCGTATTAAGCGGGCGGTAAGCGCAAACACCCGGGTGGTATTTATTAACACCCCAGGCAACCCGGCGGGCAATATGATCAGCGAGGCACAATTGCGCGAGCTGGCCGATTACTGCCTCAGCCAAAACCTGTGGCTGGTGTGCGATGAGGTTTACTCGATGATCACCTTCGATGAAGAGCATGTATCGCTGCGCAAGGCCGCCGCCAAACTCGACAATGTGGTGATTATCGACGGCCTGTCAAAATCCCACGCCATGACCGGCTGGCGCCTGGGTTGGACCGTGGCCAGCACCGAGTTTTCCCAGCGCTTACTCGACTTTACCTCCTCAACCATTTTTGGTTGCTGCCAATTTGTGCAAGACGCGGCCGCTTTTGCCCTCAGTAACGACGAGGAATATATTCAGGGCGTGCGCGAGGAGTATCGCCAGCGCCGCAACTATGTGTGCGAGCGGGTTGCCGCCATTCCCGGCATTAGTTGTCAGGTGCCCAAGGCTGGGATGTTTGTGATGATTCGAGTTGACCAGCTGGCCGAAGACGGCCTGAGCTTTGCCGAAGACTTATTAAAACAGCAAAAAGTCTCGGTACTGCCTGGGGTGGGTTTTGGCCAGAGCACCCGCCACTATGTGCGGGT
The DNA here is from genome assembly GCA_025800435.1 of Cellvibrionaceae bacterium. GTDB lineage: Bacteria > Pseudomonadota > Gammaproteobacteria > Pseudomonadales > Cellvibrionaceae > Pseudoteredinibacter. The sequence goes on from JAOXRV010000566.1 coordinate 7,191, forward strand.
ATCTTTGGCCCAGCCGATCAACATTTTAAAACCGGCCTTTGACAGAATAGAAAAATACGCCTTAGCGCAGCTCGGGCAATAGCGCTTCCATTAGCTGCAACGTAGAAACCCCAAGCGCCATGGAGCGGCTCGGCGACCAACCTTCTTTTTCATCGGGAATATTGGCATTATCCTTAAATGGCATTTCAATGGTAAACGATAGGCAGTCAAAGCGCTGGCCGATTTGATTGCAGGCAATTGCCAAATTGGCCTCGCCCGGCGCGTCTTGGTCGTAACCGTAGACCGATTGAAAATCTGGGTTGATTTCTTGATAGCGGCGACGAAATTTTTGCTCCAGCTGTTTAAGCCGCGGGCTGTAGCCAGGGTTGCCCTCACAGCCGGCGGTAAACACATAGGGCAGCTCTTCATCGCCGTGAATATCCAAAAATAAATCCACCCCGATTTCGTCCATAGCATCGCGCACCCCCAACACCTCAGGGCTAGTTTCTGGCGAAGGTTCGGCCCAGGCGCGATTGAGATCGGTGCCGGCGCCATTGCTGCGCAAATTGCCCGCCCAGGAACCATCTGGGTTCATATTCACCACAAAATAAATATCCGCCCCGGCGATCAGCCCCGTATCGTCGGGCATTTTAAACAGCGCCTCTAACAGCCCCTCCATAAACCATTCGGCCATGGATTCGCCCGGGTGCTGGCGGGCAATTAGCCACAGTTTGCGTTTGCCCTCAGCGGCTTGGCCATTGCTAAAGCGAAACAGCTCAACACTGTGGCCAGCGGGGCTGTGCATTTGTTTGATCTGGTTGCAGCGCGGCTCGGCGGCAATGGTATTGAGCAACTGCTGCTGGCGGGCTTGATCGTAGGGGGCAAAATAAGCGTAGTAGACCTCAGCCTGCTCGCTCTGGTGCTGCCAGCTAAGGGCGCCATCGGCGTATTGGCTGGGCAGCCGAAACCACTGTTGACGATCGTAAGAGGCCAGCACATTATAACCGGCCCAGGCATCGGGGTAGGACGACTGGCCGGCATTTTCCAAACTAAAGCCCAGCTTTGCGCCGGCCTCGGCACACACGCCAAAATAAAACCATTGAAAGTAATCGGCGTGGCTATCGCGGCGAATATTCAAACGGATACCATCTGCGCGACTGGCGTCGATCAACTCGATATTGCCACCACAAAAATCACTAAAAACACTAATTGCTTTCATGCTCTACCCACGCTTAAAAACTTTCACTCGATTTTACTCTCAGCTCTACTCTCAGATCTACTTTTAGTCTTCCGTCAGTCTTCCGACATCGCCATCAGCGAGGCGTTGCCGCCGGCGGCCGTGGTGTCGATACTGACGGATTTTTCCAGACATAAGCGGCGCTCAAAAAACTGGCTGCTGCTGGCCAACAGCGGGATGATCGCCCCGTCGCGCTGGGCCAGGCGGCGGCGCAGGGCGGGCCAATTGGGCGGGGCCATCACCCCGGCCAGGGCCGGGTGCGCCAGCGCCGCCCCGAGTGCAGCCGGCTCTAGCAGCTGTAACTGCTCGGCGGGTAGGCGGCTCGCAGCCAAGGCGCCCAGCAACTCGCGATCTCGGTCACTGGGCGCAGCCACCCAGATAATTTGGTTGCCCG
>JAOXRV010000602.1 GCA_025800435.1 Cellvibrionaceae bacterium
AAGGCCGAAACGCTGGAAGAAATGCGCCTGACCTTGGGTTTTTTGCAGCGCACTATTTCCCAGGCGCAGCCCTTGAGCCACCCTTCGGGGGACGGCTTTTTCTTTATCGGCGACAACGACCGCTTAGAGTGGGTATACCCCATGAGCCAGGCCGGTGTTTTTGGCTTACAGGTGATGCGTCTGTCCATGCGCGACGATGATCTGGTATTGCAAATGCAGCCCTTTGTGCGCGACGCCAAGACGGAGCTGGACTGGTCTGGGGCCGAAGCCTTTGTGGTTATTGAGCAGGCTAAATTTGAAGTGGCCTATAAAGAAACCTGGAGCAGTGATTGGCAGCAGCAGTGGCCGTTAAGCCGCTGGGGCTTATATGCGGTGCGTTTACAGCTGGGTAAAGGCGAGCAGCATTGGCCAGAAATGATTTTACGTTTGGGCAATATTCGCCAGGGCAGGCTTGCATGGTAGCTCGCCGTTTATCAAAAGCCAGCCGTGGTATGGCCCTGGTGATGGTGCTCTGGTTGGTGGCCGCCATGTCCCTATTGGTGGCGGGGGTGGTTTATATTGCCAGGGTGGATGTAAAACAAACCCAATATTTAAGCCAGCGAACCAAGATGCAGGCAACTTTGGATGGGGCGATTAATTTGGCCATGCAAGAGCTGTTACTGCGAGGCCAGGAATCTGAACAGGGGCTCCATCGGGGTGTCATTGAAGAATTGGAAGTAGAATTAAACGGCCTGCGGGCCAAAGTACGTTTGGTGCCCACCAGTGGCTTGATTCACCTGGGCAGTGTCAGCCCCCAGTTACTGAGCCAGGTGTTGGTGCACGGGCTGGGTTTTGAGGAAGTGAACATCGAGCAGTTACTGCAACAGATGGCCGAGTCCAAACAACCCGATGCTGAGGATCTGGCTGGCTTGCAGCTCAATCGAGTAGCTTTTGAAAGCGTCGAGGAGTTGATGTTAATTCCGGGTGTCAATGCAGATAATTTCGCCAGGCTAAAAGAGCTGTTTTACGTTGGCCCGGGTGGGGGCTCTGGTATTAACCCTAAGGCCGCACCGCCAGAGGTGCTGACGATACTGGCCGCGGGCGATGTTGGGGCAGTGCAAGAGTTTGTCGCCCAGCGGCAGCAGGCAGGCCCCGAGGATTTGTCACTGCCGGCTGGGTTTGTCGAAGACTTTAGTTCAAACCTGAATAGCTCCTCTTATCGGGTCGATGCTAGAATGGCGGTTTCTCCCTCATTAGTGTTGCAGCGTCGGGTTTGGGTCGACTTTAGCGCCAGCCCACTGGGTTTGCCGTGGGATATCCATCGCCGTGAGGCCTTGACCTCGGTGGCGACTGATCAATCCGCTAGTGGTGGGCTCGGTGAGCAAAATTAATGGCATGGCAAAATAGGTTGAATAGGTAAGCCCCAGCGATGAAGTTAAATACCAATGATTTAACATTGTTTGGCTATGATTTGAGCGGCGGCTTTGCCGGCTTGAGCTTGGCTTGGCGCGAGCTATTGTGGAGCGAGGAATCGCCCTTGGCGGCGGCACTGGCAGAAACAGTGGCTTTGATAAACGAGAGGGGAGAGCTTATCTCTTACTATCGGGCCGGTGAGTTGTGTCAGTTGGTGCGTCCAGAGGTTGAGACCCATGCGCTGTTGCTCGATGATGCCAAGGTTTTGCAAAAGCGCATAACGGTGCCAGAGGGGGTCGAAGCTGAGCTGGCCAATGTGATCGAGCTTGAGGTGGCTGCCAGCAGTCCGTTTGGGCTGGAAAACACCGCGCTTGGTTGGCGCTTGGCCGAGCGCTCTGCCGGGCAGTTACAAGTTGATGTGGCCATGGTTAATAAGCTCGATGCGCAACTCGGTTTGGAATCTTGCCGGCCGGCACAGGAGGCTTGGGCCGGCACCGAATCTGGGCCGGTGGTGATTCGGGGGTTTGGTGAATCCAAACGCTTGGCTCGACAGGGTAAGCGCCTGGGTGGTATCGCTTGGCGGGCGCTGTTAATTGTTATTGTGCTTTGCTGTATACCGGCAATGGTGAGCGCTTTTCGCTACATGCAGGTGGAGAAGTTGCAGGCAAGCTATCAGTCGCTCAAAACCAGTTCTGCTGCGGCCATAGAGGCCCGTGAAAAACTGCAAGAGGGCAATGCCCTATTGCAAGAGGCCAGGAGACTCTCTGCTGCTAATGCCGACCCTTTACAGCACTTTCAAATAATGAGTGAACACACTGCGGATGATGTATGGCTGCGCAGCTTTAAGCTGAATGGCAATACCTTACAGATTAGCGGCTATGCATTAAATACCTCGGAATTGATTGGCGTTTTGTCGAATTTGCCTCCTTATCAGCAGGTAAAGCAGCGCGGCGGTATTCGTCGTGACCGTCGCAAAGATAGGGACATTTTTACCCTCGATATCAGTATCCGGCCGCAGTACAAAGAGGGGGGGCAAGAGTAAATGGCCAAAAATCTACTAAAGACCCGTTCGGGCATACTGTTGCTGCTGCTGGTCAGTCTATGTGGGGTGGGGGTAGCAGGTGTTTGGGTTCATTTTGTGGGCAAATACTTTGAGTATACCGATATCATTGTGCGCCTAAACCCGCTCATGTCGCGTTTGCTGGGAATGCAGCAGAGTGAAGATACCCTGTTGGCTGCTAATGCCCGCTTAAGTGCAGAACTACAGGCTCTCACTTTGCAAAGTAAAGAGGGTTCAGATGCCGCTGCCGCCGAGTTGCAAGGCAAGGTGCGGGCCTTGGCCGAGGACGCCGGTATGTCTGTATCGGGTACTCAGGTGCTGCCTGTTAAGGTGGGTGAGGGCTTTGAGCGGATTAGCTTAACGGTCAATTTAACAGGTGAGGTGCCAACCGCCGCCGCTATGCTGGGCAGTTTGTCGGCTATGCAGCCTCGGGTAATTATTACCAGCACTCAGATTTCCAGTGCCAGGGGGCGCCGGGGTGAGCAGAGGGTTAATTTGCGTTTAACACTATTGGCGCTGAGGTTGTTGCCATGAGCCGGTCAAGTTTGAAGGCAATGGGTCTAAAAGGGCAGCTTAACCTAGGTCTATTGGTGTTGTTGGCATTTACCTTATTATTGAGCTTATGGTGTGTTTACAAGGTTTGGGCAACACCCCTGCCGGGGCCAATAATGCCACCTGAGGATGCTCTAAGCCCGCTGGCCATTGAGCCGCGGGTAGTGGTGCAGGACGTTGATATAATTGCTTTAAGGCCCTTGTTTTGGGCGTCACGCGTGGCCTACCAAGCTGCGCCGGCAAAGCCAGAGGCCCGCGCGCCAGCACGCGATGAGATAGACAAGCTCAAGGTGGTGGGTGTTTACTCCAGTGGTGTGCTGGTTAAGGGGTTAAAAGGCAAAGGCCGGGTTGCCATAGGGGATGAGATATTGGGTTGGCGCCTTGATAAAGTGGACGCCAGTGAGGTGACGTTTAGTCGGCACGGCCAGAGCAAGACCCTGCAATTGGAATCTGCTAAGCCGAGGACGCTTAAAAAAGCGCGTGCCAGGCCTGTTGATGGTTGGCGCTAGTCCGGGGCTATCCAGAGCGGCTGGCGCGAGTCTGAATGACCGTCAGGGCTTGCTAATAATTCTATAGATAACAATGGCTTGGCTATATTATTTAATGGCTGTTGTCATTATTGATTCCAATGGGGTACTATGGCCGCTGTATATTTGTCTGATGCAAGCTGAGAAACAAGCCATTGATGTCTGCCTCTGATGTCTATAGTTGTTTAAAGATATGGCTGAAATCAATGAAACTTTAAACAAAACTGTAATATCTAGGTAAGATACTTGAGTTCCTCACTTTCGGGTCTATAGTAAGGCCCAGGGTATGAGTGGTTTTTGTGGGTGCTCGTAGCAGTTGCTTGCGAAGGTGGCATTGAGGCTTTGGCTGAACTGGCCGTCTATGCTGTCATTCAGGTTAATTGTTTGGGTTTTGGCGCGAGTTTCGTCAAAGCTTGCATTCCTAAGATTGCGTCAGAAATGACTTTTGTGTGAAATGGCATGGAGCCGCAAAAAAAACTGGCTAAAACAGCTATTTGATAAAAAATTCAGTTGTTTAGCTGGGGTTGCTATGTTATTTTACACCCCCGAGTTTGCATGGCTTATGTTGTGCAAATTATGCGGTAATGCCCAGTAACGCTGTATTTTCAGTAGGGAGTACTGCATAAATGTGCTTTATGCAGTTGTGTTAAAGAGAAAACTAAAATTGTTGTAAACCTAGGAGCAACATAAATGAAGAAAAAACTTTTACCTTTAGCACTGGCGGCAGCGGCTGGTTTTACTGGCATTCAATCCGCACAGGCTGTTCACGTTAACCACAACGGTACTGGTCAAGTACTACTGTACCCCTACTACACCGTTAACGGTACTCAGACTACCTACGTTAACGTAGTAAACACTACCGACCAGACTAAGGCTGTTAAGGTTCGCTTCTTGGAAGCTCGCAACTCTCGCGAGGTTCTTGACTTTAACTTGTACCTGTCTCCACAGGATCACTGGACTGCTCTGGTTAGCCTTGACGCAAATGGCGATCCTTCTGTGATGAGCCCCGACACCTCTTGTATCGCTCCTCGCGTAAGCAAGGGCGGCGGTCAGTTGGCGGTAGCAGCCAACGTTGATGGCGGTAAGCTGATCGTAGGTGCTAAGCAGCCCTTCCGTAACTTCCGTTACGACGGCGACGCCAGCAAGTTCACCACTTTGGATCGTGCCAAAGAAGGTTACATCGAAATCATCGAAATGGGTGTTGTAGACGACGCTACTTTGGAAGCTGCTATCAAGCACTCTCCAAAAGGTGCTAACCCTCAGCTGCCTGGTAACTGTGCTCTGGTAGACACCGCAGCTAAAGCTGATGGCGACCTGAACACTGAATCCGATGCCGTTATCGCCCCTAGCGGCGGCCTGTACGGTTACGCTAGTCTGTTGGATGTTCAAGAAGGCACCATGGCAACTTACGACGCAGTAGCCCTGGACGCAGTATTCGGCACTGGTACCACTGACCAGCACGAAGCCCCAGGTTCTATCCTGCCTAACCTGACTGAAGCCAATGGTGTTTCTTTCGCGCTGAGCGTGAATGGTGCTGGCAACCCTGTTGTTGTTACTGACGATTTTGCTGGCGCTCCTGGCGCTGATCCTGCTGAAGCTGGTATTGACTCTATCAGTGCTGTGCTGATGGCCTCTGCTATCGAGAACGACTATGTTCTGGAGCCCACCATCTCTGCTTCGACTGACTGGGTTGTAACCTTCCCAACCAAGGGTGAGTATGTTAACCCAACTGGTAACGGTGCTGTACGTGAGCCCTTCACCACCAAGTGGAGCTCAGCCACTGCCACCGCTTGTGAAGAGATCGCTATTCAGTACTACGATCGTGAAGAAGGTGAAGTTACCGTTGTTGACGTAAACGACTTCTCGCCTGTTCGTGAAGATACCCCAGACGTAACCTCTCTGTGCTTGGAAGCTAACGTAGTTACCTTCTACGAAGAAGGCAAAGCTGTTGTATCTCCGCTGAGCGCTTCTACCGGTGACACTGGTGTTCAGCAGAAACTGAAGCTGAACTCAGGCTACACTAACGGTTGGGCTCGTATCAGCTTCACCGATGCTGGCATTACTCAGGCTACTTTGGACAATCGCGAGATCGAAGGTCCTACCAATACCTACGCTGGTCTGCCTGTAATTGGTTTTGCTGTGCAGCGTTACCTGAACGATGGCGCCGTTTCCGGTGCTGGCTTCAAGCGTCACTACGCTGGCTCTACCGTTCACAAGCGTGACGTAGATATTGCACCTACTACGCCTTAATATTTAGTTTTAACTAAATATTAAGATAGCTAGTATGCAGTAAAAAGCCCGGCCATTGGCCGGGCTTTTTGTATCTTTTGTCTGGAAAAAAAGTGAACTAAACAATTTTGTGCTAGTCTTTACACTAGTTATTTAATCCATTGTTCCTACTAGAGGTGGGTAAGTAAAATGCAAAAATTTATTCCAAAACTGATGTGTGCGGCAGTCGGTGCCTCCTTGTCTGCAAATGCATTATCAATCGATGTGACAGTGGTCGATGGCAGTACCACCAAGTCATGTACCATCGAGAGCTTGTCGACCGAAGTGCAGAGCAATGGAACAGTTCGACTAACAGTTGGGTCCCCAAGTGGCAATAGTCAAAGTTTAACTGCCTGTTTGCAGAGTGGTGGCAGCAGCTCCAGTGGCAGCAGCTCCAGTGGCAGCAGCTCCAGTGGCAGTAGCTCCAGTGGCAGCAGCTCCAGTGGCAGCAGCTCAAGTGGCAGCAGCTCCAGTGGCAGTAGCTCAAGTGGCAGTAGCTCCAGTGGCAGTAGCTCCAGTGGCAGCAGCTCCAGTGGC
>JAOXRV010000609.1 GCA_025800435.1 Cellvibrionaceae bacterium
CAGCGGCCAGTTTGCACCACCACCGCGGCGTACCAGACCACCCGCTTGGCCGTGTAGACGGCCATGGCGCACAAGCGCGAAGGGGCTGCCAATCATCTCCCAGGCATTGCCAAGCATATCGTGTAAGCCTAGTGGATTTGCCTTTAGGGTACCGATTGATTGCAATTCTCCTCCGGTACTATCGCTTCCGGAATGCGCGACGTACTCATTGTGGCTTTCACCTTCGTTAATGGGGGGGCGGGGCATGCGAAATTCTGCTTCGGCTACCTTCAGCCCTCCACGGGCTGCAAATTCCCATTCTTCTTCGGTTGGAAGGCGTAAAAAGCCAGATGCCTGACCGGCTCTGGGCAGAAATTCCGGCGCGTTTTGCATCAGCCAAATTGTGTAAAGCTCCGCAAAACGCTCAAGTTCACTCTTGCTTAGTCCGACGGCTGGCAAGCGGCCTTTCCGGCCGATACGTTTCGGGCAATTGCCGGATTTTTCGCCAATCACCGCGTCATATTGGCCCTGTGTCAGCTCATACTTAGCCAGATAGAAATACCCGCGGGTTTCGCCGGCTTCACTGGGAAAGGCGCCAGAAACATAGGCGCGCCGCAAGCCATCTAAAAAGGGTTGAT
>JAOXRV010000632.1 GCA_025800435.1 Cellvibrionaceae bacterium
AGATAGCGAAACAGGCCAAAGGCGGATTTGGTCCATAAAAACCGGATGGCTTGGCGCGCCTCAGAGAGCAGATCCACCTGGGTATAGATCCGGTAATAGGCCAGGGGGATGGTCAAGATCACCACCGCCAGCGCGATCAGCACCAAACGCCGGTTCACCGGCGGCACGGGCAGCCAGCCCATGACAAAGCCAAAGCCGGTGAAAAAGATCAACTGCCAGCCAAATGGGTTGAAAAACCAGGTGCGCTCGGACCAAGGCTCTGCGGGAACGCCCAATAGCCCGACATTCGCCCCAAGCCAGAGCAGGCCGACAAAGGCAAACACCGCTTTGGGCGAGAGTTTCGAGAGGGCCATGACCACAGGCATCAGGGCCAGAACCACCAAATACATAGGCAGCACATCGAAATAATTGGGCACATAGGTCAGGGTCATCAGCCCGACCAATTGCTGGGCAGTGTTATCCACGAAAAATGGGTACAGATTGAGCCTGCCGATGAAGTCGCGTTCAAAGACCCCCGTGCTATCGACCCATGCCAGCATGGCAGCTGTGGCAAAAAACATGCCGATATGGGCCCAATAAACCTGCCAGATACGATAAACGACCCGGGCC
>JAOXRV010000637.1 GCA_025800435.1 Cellvibrionaceae bacterium
TGCCCGGGCCGCCGCCGCCGTGGGGAATACAAAAAGTTTTGTGCAGGTTTAAGTGGGATACATCGCCACCAAAACCGCCGGGGCCGGCAATGCCCACCAGCGCGTTCATATTGGCGCCGTCCACATACACCTGGCCGCCGACCGAGTGAATAAGCTCGCACAGTTCGACAATTTCTTCTTCAAATACCCCGTGGGTGGAAGGGTAGGTGACCATAATGCAGGCGATGCGCTGGCCAAATTCTTCCACCTTAGCGCGGATATCGTCCATGCACACATTGCCGTTGGCATCGCATTTGGTGACCACCACTTGCATGCCCGCCATCTGCGCCGAGGCGGGGTTGGTGCCGTGGGCCGAGGCCGGGATCAAGCATATATCGCGCTCGAACTCGCCCTTGCTCTGGTGGTATTTTTTAATCGCCAACAGGCCGGCGTATTCGCCCTGGGCACCGGAGTTGGGTTGCAGGCTGACCGCGTCGTAGCCGGTACACTCTTGCAGCATGGCTTGTAGCTCGGTAAATAACTGCTGGTAGCCTTTGGCTTGCTCGATTGGCGCAAAGGGGTGGATGCGACCAAACTCGGGCCAGGTTACCGGAATCATCTCGGCGGTGGCGTTGAGCTTCATGGTGCAGCTGCCGAGCGGAATCATCGAGTGATTGAGGGCAATATCTTTGCTCTCAAGGCGCTTTAAATAGCGCAGCATTTCGGTTTCGCTGTGGTAGCGGTTAAATACTGGGTGGGTGAGTATGGCCTCGTCGCGTTTAAGGGCGGCGGGGATGCCAGTGGGCTCGCCCAGCTCGGCCTCAATCGCGGCGGCATCGATGGCCTGGCCGCTGATCACTTGCAGCAGCTCGGCCACATCATCCAGGGTGGTGGTTTCGTTTAAGCTGATGGTGATATGGCTATCACTCAGTTGGCGCAGATTAATCTCGGCGGCTTGGGCGCGCTCGATAATCGCGGCGGCTTCGCTGCTTTCGAGCGCCAGGGTATCAAAGTAGCTATCGTGCAGCAGGTTTATGCCCGCTTGCTCCAGGCCGGTGGCCAGCACCGCAGTCAGGCGGTGAATGCGCTGGGCAATGCGTTTTAGGCCATCGGGGCCGTGGTAGACCGCGTAAAAGGCGCTCATTAATGCCAGCAGTACCTGGCTGGTACAGATATTGGAGTTGGCTTTCTCGCGGCGGATATGCTGCTCGCGGGTTTGCATGGCCATGCGGTAGGCCTGCTTGCCCCGGGCATCAATGGAGACGCCGATAATGCGGCCTGGGGCCGAGCGTTTGAACTTTTCCCGAAACGCAAAGAACGAGGCGTGGGGGCCGCCAAAGCCCATCGGGATACCAAAGCGCTGGTTGCTGCCCACCACCACATCGGCGCCGAGGCTGCCGGGTGATTTAAGCAACACCAGGCTCATAATGTCCGCCGCCACGGTCACCAGTGCGTCTTTGCTGTGCACCAGCTCGATAATTGGGGCCAAATCGCGGATCTCGCCGCTGCTGCCGGGGTATTGCAGCAGGGCGCCAAAGCAGTCCAGCTCGGCCAGCTCGGTGGCTGGGTCGCCAATCACCACGTCAAATTCAAAGTGTTCGGCCCGGGTTTGCACCACCGCAATGGTTTGCGGGTGGGTGGCGGCGTCCACAAAAAAGGTATTGGATTTGTTCTTTTTCAGCTGCCGTTTACACATCGCCATGGCCTCGGCGGCGGCGGTGCCCTCATCCAGCATCGAGGCATTGGCCAGCTCCATGCCGCTTAAATCCATCGCCATCTGCTGGAAGTTAATCAGGCCCTCTAAGCGGCCCTGGGCAATCTCGGGCTGGTAGGGGGTGTAGGCGGTGTACCAGCCGGGGTTTTCAAGCACATTGCGCAAAATCACATTGGGCACATAGGTGTCGTGGTAGCCCATGCCGATATAGCTTTTAAACACCTGGTTTTTGCTGGCAATGGTGCGCATCTCGGCCAGGGCGGTCTGCTCGCTGATGGCCTCGGCCAATTGCAGCGGCTCGCGCTTGAGAATACCCGCCGGCACCGTCTGTTCGATCAGACTGTCGATACTGTCTACCCCAAGGGCGGCCAGCATGGCCTCGGTCTGTTCGGGGTTAGGGCCAATATGGCGGCCGATAAACTCGTCGGCCTGGGCCAGGGTGTGGTAGTCGCGCACAGACATAGCATTACCTTTTTACAGGGTGTGGGGGTAAATAGTTGGCTAAAAAGCGGCGGGCATTTTAACAAACGTGTTTCCTATAGGGCAATGGATATTTCCTATAGGAAACAGCGGCTCAAATACCGGCAAGAATGCCAGGAGTGTGAAATGTAACCCTTAAGATTGGGCGGGAGCAGGCGATATAATGGACGACTAGGTGCCAGTTTGCAGGTGGCACCCCTGAGGATTTTGGATGTTAGCAATATCAATGGCCAGCCATAGCGGACGCACTCTACCTGCGCTGCTATTGGTCTTCTTATTAAGCTGTGCAAGCGCCGATGTGGCCTTGGGCCAGCCCCTGGGCCTCGTTCACAGTGATGATGGCCTGGATTATTTGGCCGCGCCGATGCAGGTGGGCCACAGCCTGCCCGACGTTAACTTGCACAAGGCCTCCTCCCTCGTGGTGGGGGCGGTGGTGGCCGCCCTGGCCCTGCTGCTAATCGCCATCGCCATTGTCTTTATCAATCTGCGCAAGCGTTGGCGAGTGCTGCTGCTGGGTACGATTGCGGTATTGCTGATTATGTTAGAGGCTTGGTTGGAGCACTATATCAGCTATCGCTACGAGGAAGATGGGCGCGCCCAAGTAGCCCGGCGCTTGAGCCTGGTGCGGGCCAATCTAGAGACTATCCTCAATAATAACCTCTCTCTGATTAAGGGCATGGGCATTGCCATCAGCGCCAACCCTACACTCAGTCAAGAGCAATTTAACCACTATGCCAAAGAGACATTGCGCACAGAAACCCTATTGATAAATCTGGTAGCCGCGCCAGATTTGATTGTTAGCTTTGCCTACCCAGAGGCCCACAAGCGGGCCTTGGACGGTCTGGATTACCGAACTCGGCCAGAGCAATATGGCGATATTAAGCGGATTCAAAAGATGCGCCGGATGATTGTAGCCGGGCCGGTGAATTTGGTTCAGGGTGGCCAGGGCTTTATCGGGCGTGCCCCCATCTACTATACCGACCCCGGTACTGGCACAGAGCAATTCTGGGGCATTATTTCGTCGGTAATGGAGCTGGAGGCAGTGTATGAGGCGGCCGGGGTGCTGGAGCTAGCCCAGCAACAGCAGATTGCGATTCGCAAGCACAGCGCCGAAACTGGCTTGCAGCCAGTGTTCTTTGGTGATGAAAAAGTTTTTGACGGCAACCCGGTTATTACTGAAATGCGCATTGGTGCTGAATCTTGGCACTTGGCCTCTAGCCTTAAGGGCGAGCCCCATGGTCTGGCAATGGCCATCAACGGCCTGCGTCTATTGTTTGTATTGGTGACCTTGGTTTCGATATTAATTATGCAAATTCGCCAGCGCCAGCAACGTGAGCGTCAAGCCTTGATGGATGCACTCAGCTACCGCGAGGGAGTGCTGGCCCAGGTGGGGCGAATCGCCAATGTGGGCGGTTGGGAATACAAGGTCGGCCAGGGGTTTTTGTACTGGTCGCCCGAGGTCTATCGGATTCTAAACGTGGCTCCCAATAAAGGCCCCTTAAGCCGGCGCGAACTCCATAGTATGATAGACCCCGAAAGCCGC
>JAOXRV010000642.1 GCA_025800435.1 Cellvibrionaceae bacterium
AAGGCCCACAATATTGGTTTTACGGTGGATGCCGAAGAGGCCGACCGGCTGGAGTTGTCGATGGCAGTGATCGAGGCGGTTTACCTCGATGCGCGGCTCGACGGTTGGCAGGGCTTTGGCCTGGCGGTACAGGCCTATCAAAAACGCGCGCCATTAATTATTGATTGGCTGGCCGAGCTGGCCGAGCGCGGTGGGCGCAAAATTATGGTTCGCTTGGTTAAAGGCGCCTACTGGGATTCGGAAATTAAATGGAGCCAAGAGGCGGGCCTGGCCGACTACCCGGTGTTTACCCGCAAGGCCTCTACCGATGTTTGCTATCAGATTTGCGCGCAAAAATTGCTCGACGCCCGGGCCCAGCTCTTCCCCCAGTTCGCCACCCACAACGCCTATACCGTGGCGACTATTTTAGAGCTGGATAAAGAGCGCAGCGGTTACGAGTTTCAGCGCTTGCACGGCATGGGCGAGGCGCTCTATGAAAACTTGGTTAAAGACACCGGCCTAAGTTGCCGTATCTACGCCCCGGTGGGCGAACACGCCGATCTGCTGGCCTATCTGGTGCGGCGGCTATTGGAAAACGGCGCCAATAGCTCGTTTGTAAATAATATTGTGGACGAGTCGGTGCCGGTAGAATCGCTGTTGCAAGACCCCTGCCTGAGCGTCGCTGTCTGGGACGATGTGCGCAATAGCGTTATCCCACTGCCCAAAGATATTTACCGCGCAGAGTTTGCCGCAGGCAGTATCCAGCCCCGCGCGAACGCCAAAGGTTTAGAGTTGAGCGACGCCGACGAGTGCGAGGCGCTAAAACAGAGCCTGGCCTCACTGTGGCAGCTGTATTGTGAACAGTGCAATGAAAAGCACAGCTATCGGGTCAGCAACCCGGCGCTGCGCAGTGAAACGGTGGGCGGCTACGATATGGATAACCCCCAGTCGATAGAAGCCAAATTAACGGCGGCGGTTGAGGTGCAGCCCCAGTGGCAGGCCGCCGGGGTCAATGCCCGGGCCGAGGTGTTAGAGCAACTGGCCGAAGCGCTGGAGCAACAGCGCGACGAATTGATACTGCTGTGTGTAAAAGAGGCTGGCAAAACCCTGGCCGATGCGGTGGCAGAAATTCGTGAAGCGGTAGACTTTTGTCGCTACTACGCTCGCCAGGCCCAGCTTGTGGATGCTGGGCAAGCTCGCGGTGTGGTCTTGTGTATCAGCCCCTGGAACTTTCCGCTGGCGATATTTTTAGGCCAGGTCGCCGCGGCTTTAGTTTGTGGCAATACGGTGCTGGCCAAGCCGGCCGAGCAAACCAGCTTAATTGCCCTGCGTTGCCTGGCGCTGCTGCAAAAAATTTGCACCGAGCGCGGCCTACCGGCTGCACTGCTGCAACTGCTGTTGGGGCCGGGTAAAGCCATTGGCGAGCAGTTGGTGCCAGACCCGCGCATTGCCGCGGTGATGTTTACCGGCTCCACCGCCACCGGCCAGTGGATCAACCGCTGTCTGGCCGGGCGGGCCGATAATAATATTCCACTGATCGCCGAAACCGGTGGCCAAAACGCAATGATTGTAGACTCTACCGCCCTGCCCGAGCAGGTGGTGGACGATGTGCTCAGCTCCGGCTTTCAGTCTGCCGGTCAGCGCTGTTCGGCCCTGCGGGTACTGTTTTTACAAGAGGACGTGGCCGATAAAATTATCGCTATGATCAAAGGCGCTATGGCGCAATTGAATATCGGCGACCCGGCATTTTTGCGCACCGATGTGGGCCCGGTTATCGACTCCGCAGCGCTTGAGCGATTAAATGCCCACCGCCAGCGCCTGGCCCAGTTGCCCGATCGCCAGGCGCGTTTGCTGTATCGCTGTGAGCTGGCCGAGCAACATCAACAAGCGGGCACCTTCTTTGCCCCAGAACTGTATGAAATTGCCAGCCTGGATCTGTTAAGCGAAGAAGTGTTTGGCCCGGTGGTGCATGTGGTGCGCTATAAAGCCGGGCAGATGGATCAGTTGCTAGCACAAATTGGCAGCAGCGGCTTTGGTTTAACCCTGGGTGTGCACAGCCGTATCCAGGCCGTTAGTGAGCGCATTGCCGAGCGTGCGCCGGTGGGCAATGTCTATATCAACCGCAATATTATCGGCGCTATTGTCGGGGTGCAGCCGTTTGGTGGCCACGGCCTATCGGGCACTGGCCCCAAGGCCGGCGGGCCGGATTATTTAACCGCATTGTTAGCCGATGGCAGTGCGGATCAGCCCCAGGTAGACACCGAGTTGCCGGAGCTAGCACCGGCCCAGGGGCTCAACTTGGCCCCGGCTAGCCCAGACTGGCAGGCTTTGCCCTACGAGCAGCGGCGCGCGGCAGCGCAAGATTTTTTGGCCAAGCTGGCGGC
The DNA here is from genome assembly GCA_025800435.1 of Cellvibrionaceae bacterium. Classification (GTDB taxonomy): domain Bacteria; phylum Pseudomonadota; class Gammaproteobacteria; order Pseudomonadales; family Cellvibrionaceae; genus Pseudoteredinibacter. The sequence goes on from JAOXRV010000642.1 coordinate 2,364, forward strand.
CTTGAGCCAATCGCCCCAGCTGAGCACAGCCATGGCCGCAGCCGAGGCCAGTCTAGAGCGCATGGAAACACTGCTGGCCCAGCCGAGCCTATTGCCCGG
>JAOXRV010000656.1 GCA_025800435.1 Cellvibrionaceae bacterium
ACGCTCTTCCGATCTGGCCCATTTAACCTGCTCTAGAGCAATGCCGCCTTTGCCATCGACTCTGGCCGGGCCCTGGCGCAGCTCGCCATCGACACCGGCCAGGTAGTCGAAGTAATCGTTGGCGAGGTTTACCGAGACCTGTAATGCCACCGCACAGGCGAGGGCCAGCCAGGCAATAGTCCAGCTGAAGTTACCCTGGCCGGCTTCACAAATGGCTTGGTACACCTCAACCTGGCTGAGTAAAATGGGCGCAATCGAGATAATAAGGGTTTGGGGCCTAACGGCTAAAAACCATTCTTTCATTTACTTCTAATCCGTTAAGGGCTCGCCGCTGGGCGCATGATTTATGACCGCTGATATTTTAAGCCAAATATTATTACCCCTTGGCTTAGCATTGATGATGCTGGCCATGGGGCTGTCGCTGCAAGTAGAGCATTTTAGCAATATTTTGCGCTATCCCAAGGCCCTGGGGCTGGGTTTATTATTGCAGTTTTTACTGCTGCCTGCCCTGGCTTGGCTGATTATCGGCCTGTTGGGCTTACCCCCGGTGGTGGCCGCCGGCTTATTGTTGGTGAGCCTAGCCCCAGGTGGCGCCACCTCAAACGCCATTAGCTTGCTGTGCCGGGGCGATACGGCCCTATCAATCTCGCTGACGGCGGTGGGTTCTGTCATTGTGCCCTTTAGCTTGCCGCCGCTGCTGGCGCTGCAATACGGCTGGCTGGGCTTTGCGGCCACCGAGATTGAGTTATCCGTTACCGCGACGATTGCCAAACTGATGGTGATAAGCTTGCTACCGGTGCTGCTGGGCATGGGCATTCGGCACTGGCTGGGCCGGCGCCTGCAACCCTGGCAGGGGGCCAGCCATCGCGTGGTGGGCACCCTATTTGTGCTGCTGGTAGCCACCATGGCCTGGATTAACCGCGACAAACTCAGCGATTTAGCCGCCCAAACCAGCACCGCGCTTATTTTGCTGAGCAGCATCGCCATGCTAGCCAGCCTAGCCATCGCCCGCCTGGCTGGCTTAGATACACGCCAGCAGCGCACCCTCGGGGTAGAGGTGGGCATCCAAAATGCCGGCACCGCCATTATGGTGGCCGCCACCTTAATGGGCCGCTACGATCTAGCCCTGATCGCCCTACTCTACGGCCTAACCATGAACATACCCGCCTTCGCCATGGTAGCCTGGGTACGCTGGGGCCGCAGGTCTCACCGCTAAGCCCAGCGGCAGCCTTTTGTTGGAGGCGGCAGTGATTTTCATGTTGGGCTTAGCTGTGGTACTTTCCTCGTGTATTTTATGAGGATTTAATTCATGAGCAAGTTTCGTATCGCCGCAGTTCTGGGCTTAGCCAGCCTGGGTATTAGCATGACAAGCCAGGCCAATGAAGGTATGTGGCAGCCGCATCAGCTGCCGGCCCTTAAAAAAGAGCTGAAATCACTGGGCTTAAAAATACCCGCTAACAAGCTTTCCACCTTAACCAGCTTTCCCATGAACGCTATTATCAGCCTGGGTGGCTGTACCGCTTCGTTTGTTTCGCCTGAGGGCCTGGCGGTTACCAACCATCACTGTGCTTACGGCAGTATTCAATACAATTCTAGCGAAGATAATAATTTGTTAGCCAAGGGGTTCTTGGCAAAAACCAAAGAGGCCGAGCTACAGGCGTCGCCCGGCTCGCGGGTTTATGTAACCGAGTCGCTTGACAATGTAAGCGCGCAGATTGTCGATGATTTGAGCCTTGAGCTGAGCGGTGCCGAGCGTTACCAAGCTATCGAGAAAAAACAAAAAGCCATGGTCGCCGAGTGCGAAAAAGAGGAAGGCTACCGCTGTGAGATCTATAGCTTCCACGGCGGCCTGGAATATTACCTAATTAAGCAGCTGGCTATTCGCGATGTGCGTTTGGTATACGCGCCAGCCGCCAGTATTGGTAAATTTGGCGGCGATACCGATAACTGGATGTGGCCCCGCCACACCGGCGATTGGGCATTTTACCGCGCCTATGTTGGCAAAGATGGCAAGCCCGCCGATTACAGCAAAGACAATGTGCCCTACCAGCCCAAAAGCCACCTAAAAGTTTCCGCCAAAGGTGTAAAAGATGGCGATTTTATTATGGCCGCCGGTTACCCTGGCCGCACCAATCGCTACCGCACCTCGGCCGAAGTCATTAACAACTTTACCTGGGCCTACCCCACCGCCAAGGGCTACCGCGAGGAGTACATCGAAGCAATTAAGTCTGTGGCGCCCCCAGGTAGCGATGCGCGCATTAAATACGAGAGCACCATCGCCAGCCTGGCAAACTATGCCAAAAATTATGGCTCAATGATCAAGAGCTATAACAAAGGCAATATGCTAGAGCGCAAGCAGGCCCAGGAAGCCGCCCTGCAAAAATGGATTGAAGCGGACACCAGCCGCAAGAATAAATACGGCGCGGCAGTGGCCAAGTTAGATGAGCTGGTTAAAAAAGGCCAGCAAGGCCAAGAGCACGATCTGCTATACGCTTACATTAAGCGCACTAACCTGCTACCGGCGGCGCAAAAGCTTCTGCGCCTTGCGCACGAGAAGCAAAAACCCGATGCCGAGCGCGAGCCCGGTTATCAGCAACGTGATATGACCCGCTTCACCCAGGGCCTTGAGCGTATTGACCGCCGCTTTGCCGCCGAGGTTGACAGTGCCGTATGGGTACACTTTTTAGAAAAATATGCCGCTCTGGCAGATGCCGACCGCATTGCCGCGATGGACAAAACCTTTGGCTTAGATGAAGGCTTTAATGCCGATGTGGCCGCGGGCATTATTAAAAAAATGCACGCCGACACAGGTCTTTCGGACACACAAACCCGGCTACAATGGATGGAAAAAAGTGTCGCTGAGTTTGAGGCCAGCGATGACCCATTTATTAAGTTAGCGGTTGCATTGTTCGAACGTGAAATGGCCGCCGAAGCCAAAGATAAGGCACTAATTGGCGAGCTGCAATTGGCGCGGCCCGCCTATATGGATGCCATCATTGCCTTTAATGCCAGCCAAGGTAAGCCAATCTACGCCGATGCAAACAGTTCTTTGCGCGTAACCTATGGCAGTGTAAAAGGCTACAGCCCTCAAGATGGCCTGCAGGCAACGCCCTTTACCACACTGGAGGGCTTAGCGGCCAAATACGTAGCAGGCGATGCGGAGTTTGACTCCCCGGCCAAACAGCTTGAAGCAATCGCCGCTAAAGACTACGGTCGTTACGGCCAGAAATGGCTGGGCTCTGTACCGGTAAATTATCTGGGCACCCTGGATATTACCGGCGGCAACTCCGGCTCCCCCACCCTTAACAACAAAGCCGAGTTAGTTGGCCTGCTGTTTGACGGTGTTTACGAAAGCATCATCGGCGACTGGGACTACGACGACAAACTCAACCGTTCGATTTCAGTAGACTCGCGCTATATGCTCTGGGTGATGGAAAAGGTGGACGGTGCCCACAACCTAATCAAGGAAATGAACGTAGTTTACTAAGCCCCACAAAGCCCCGCACAGCGGGGCTTTTTCTCTTCGATAAAGTACAGCAGCGAGCTGCCGCTCGGCAAGCTCTAATAAAGAGATAAAAAATGTTTGAATCACTGGAAATTATTCCCCAAGACCCGATTTTGAGTTTGATGGGCGAATTTTTGGCCGACCAAAACCCCAACAAGGTCGATCTGGGTGTGGGCGTCTACAAGACCGAAGACGGCCAAACCCCGGTGCTGGCTTCGGTAAAAACCGCCGAGCAATATCGCTGGCAAAACGAGGCCAGTAAATCTTATATTGGCGGCCCCGGCAATATTGAGTTTAACCAGTTGATGCGGGTACTGGCCCTGGGTGCCGAGCACCCGGCGCTGGCGCAAAACCGGGTCGCTTCTATTCAGGCCCCAGGGGGCTGTGGTTCGCTACGCTTGGGGGCGGAGCTGATTAACCGCATTGAGCCAGGTAAAACCATTTGGATGAGCAAGCCCACTTGGGCAAACCATGTGCCGCTGTTTGGCGAAGCCGGTTTAAGTATTGCCGAGTACCCCTATTACGACCGGGAAAATTGCGCGGTGCGCTTTGCCCAGATGTGCCAAACCCTAGAGCAACAAGCCAAAGCCGGCGATGTGGTGTTGCTGCACGCCTGCTGCCACAACCCCTGCGGCGCCGACTTAAACAATGAGCAGTGGCAAACCCTGGCCGAGCTGTGCAAAGCCAAGGGTCTGGTGCCATTTTTGGATATGGCCTATCAGGGTTTTGGTAGCGGCTTGGCAGAAGACACCTTTGGTGTGCGCACCATGGCCGCCACGGTGGATGAAATGTTTGTGGCCATTTCTTGCTCGAAAAATTTTGGCCTTTATCGAGAGCGTATCGGCTTGTTAATGGTAATCGCCGCCGACAGCCATGGGGCCGAGGCCAGTGGCAGCCAGTTAATTAATTTGGCTCGCGGCATCTGGTCTATGCCCCCCGCCCACGGTGCTGCGCTGGTGGCAACCATTTTAAGCTCCGACGAGCTGCGTCAGCAGTGGCAGGGCGAGGTAAAAGAAATGCGCGACCGCATTAACGGCCTGCGCAGCCAGGCGGTGGCCAAGCTCAACAAGGCCTGCGGTGGGGCCGATTTTAGTTTTATTGAAAAAGAGTTTGGCATGTTCTCGTTTTTGGGCATTGGCCCCGAGCAGGTGCAGCGCTTAAAGCAGGAGTTTGGTATTTATATGGTCAACTCTTCGCGCATTAATGTGGCCGGGCTTAACGCTGGGAATATGGATTATTTTGCCGAATCGGTGGCCAAAGTACTCTAGGGCACCTCTGAATAACTCGGTGACGCTCAGGCCTTGGGGCAAACACCCTAGCTGCAACAGCGCTCGGGGCGATCGGCCATGGCGGCCAGGCGGGCATTATCGGCGGCGACAAACGGCCGGTTGGCCTCGCTGCTGCCACGCAATACCGCTTGGGCCCAGGCCGGTAATTGTGAGTTGATAGCGTAAAACACCCACTGGCCCTCGCGCCGATCGCTCAATAGGCCACAGCGGCGCAGCTGGGCCAGGTGGCGAGAGACCTTGGGCTGGCTTAGGGCCAGAGCCTCGGTCAACTCGCACACACACAGCTCGGCATGCTCGCTAATCAATAACAAGCTGCGCAGGCGGGTGTCGTCGGCCAGGCATTTGTAAAACTGTACGGGGTTGATCTGCACGGCTACCTATTACCAATGAGCGAATTACCAATGGGCTAAAACCCCATTAGATATAATTACCGCAGCCCCCGCAAGCCCGAGCAAACAGCTTGCCCCTTAACGGCGGCGGCGATAGCCTGCCAACATTAATAAACCTGCCAAAGCCAACAGCGGCAAACTACCCAGGGTGGGCACTGCAGTCGCCGCCACCGTCGCACTCAAACTGCTGGAAGCAGCGCTAACCGTGTAGCCATCACCGCTAAGGTCGGAGCTGTTAATTACAATATTACCGTCACTTAGAACGGTTGCCGTTAGGCTCAGGGTACAGCTCGCACCGGCGCCAACAGTGCCGGCGCTCCAGTCCACATCAAAGCCACTGCCATAACTACCCGGGCAACCCATGGCACCCGCTGTCGGTCCGAGCTCGGGGGGCAAATCAAACTGCAAGCCCAAATTGTTGCGCACAATAGCTGCCGGGGCGGTATTGTCGATGGTTATCGACACGGTAACTTGGTCGCCCACATTGGGGTTGCTGGGGCTGCTCGTCATGGTGATTACCGGCAGTGGCGCAACTTGCAAGTCACTGGCTACATTAATAACGCCGGCCCCCGCCTCAGAGCTAACCGCCCCCGGCGTCAGGGATAAGATACCCGGCTGCCCGAGCACATCCACAACAATAGTGCAGCTAGTGCCGTTTGGCCCAATGGTAAAACCACTTAGGGCAACATTGCTGCCGCCGTCGGCAACTGCCAGGGCGCCGCCACAGCTGCTTGTGGCATTATTGGGGGTGGCTATTACCAATCCTGCTGGCAGGGCCTGGCTAAAACCCACACCGCTGACATTAATACCATTGCTGGCACCGGCCAGCAGGGTAAATTGCAGCTGGGCGGTATCACCCTCATTGACCACCGCCGGGTTAAAATTGGCGTTTACCGAAGGTGGGTTAGCAAGGCGTAAATTGCTGCTGCCGGTGGCAAAGCTGGCACCGCCATCGTCAATATCAACAGAGGGAAAGCTGAGCACCGTACCCGGCGCCACCGCCGAAGGGTTGGGCACGGTTAACGCCAAGCTGACTTGACAGGCACCCGGATTTCCTGAGGTTTCTGCAGCCGCGGTCCAGCTAATGTCTAAATTGCCCGAACTGGAGTTATTGTTAATGCTGCCAAAGTTTTCGCAACTGAGAGCCGACAAACTGGTAAAGGTGGCACCGCTAAGGGTGGCGGCATAGTTATCACTGATCGCCAGATTGCCAAGCGCACCATCGTGGTTGATGGAATAGGTCACGGTTACGATATCACCTGGCACCACCTCGGCGGGGGAAATATTACGGCTGACACTGGTAATGGCCGCCTCGGCGCTAGGCGCGATAAATGCCTGGGCCAAACAGGCTGCCGCCAGGCCGGCGATTAAGGGTTTAGTAAATGTTTGTGTGGATAACATTGCCAGTCCTTGTGGTTGGGGGTTGAGGGTTGGGCCGGCCAATTGCCAAGCATCAAATATACAAGGCCCAAACACAGCACTCTACCGGTTTTCCGGGCGCTGTGATCTAGCTAAAACTAGTGATGTCTGAGCGAAATGGAGAGGCAACAGCGGGGCCAGGCCCGAGGGCCTGGCAGAAAGGCTTATTTGACTTCGATGCTACCCTCTTCAATTTTGGCCTGCCAAATTTGCGGGCCAGTTTGGTGAGCGGATTCGCCGGAGCTGTCCACCGCCACGGTGACGGGCATATCTTTAATATCAAACTCGTAGATGGCCTC
>JAOXRV010000659.1 GCA_025800435.1 Cellvibrionaceae bacterium
TGTTGTATATGGGCTATGTGGGTTTGTCGGTGGCCTTCGCGTTTGCGCTGGCGGCGCTGTTGGCAGGTCGGCTCGATGCGGCCTGGGCGCGTTGGTCGCGCCCCTGGGCCAGTGCCGCCTGGGCGTTTTTAACCCTGGGTATTGGCCTTGGCAGTTGGTGGGCCTATTACGAGCTGGGCTGGGGCGGCTGGTGGTTTTGGGACCCGACCGAAAACGCCTCCTTAATGCCCTGGCTGATTGCCACCGCTTTGATGCACTCACTGGCGGTAACCGAAAAGCGCGGCGTGTTTAAAAGCTGGACCACGCTGTTGGCGATTTTTGCGTTCTCATTGTCACTGCTGGGCACTTTTATTGTGCGCTCCGGTGTGGTGACTTCGGTGCACGCCTTCGCCACTGATCCAGATCGGGGGGTGTTTATCCTCGGCTTCCTGGCTTTGGTGGTGTGTGTGTCGCTGACCATTTACGCCATCAAGGCACCAACCATGGCCGCCAATGCAACCTTCGGTTGGCTCTCCCGAGAGCTGTTTTTGCTGCTGAATAATGTGCTGCTGGTGGTGATTATGCTGACCGTGTTATTGGGCACTTTATACCCATTAATTGCCGATGCCATGGGCTTGGGTCGGATCTCGGTTGGGCCGCCGTTCTTTAACGCCTTCTTTGTGCCCCTGGTGATGGGCCTAAGTATTGTTTTGGGCCTGGGCTCGGTGTCCCAGTGGAAAAACACCAAGGCCAGCAAGCTGCGCGGTTTACTGTGGGTGCCGGCACTGGCCAGCGCCATATTGGCCGCTGTATTTATTGTATTGTACGGCGATAACTTTGATTGGTTGGCGTGGTTGTGCGTGGCTTTGGGGCTGTGGGTTATTTGCATCAGTTTATTTGATTGGTGGTCGAAGGCCAGTGCCAAGCGCGGCTCCAGCCTCAGGCAGCTGTTTAATATGAACCGAAGTTTTTACGCCATGACGCTTGCCCATATCGGTTTTGGTATGGCCGTTATCGGCGGTGGCCTCAGTGCAATTTACACCGTGCAAAACGATGTGCGCATGGCGCCGGGCGATAGTGTCATCGTATCTGGCTACGAGTTTCGTTTTAGTGGTACCCGCCCGGTAGAGGGGCCGAATTATATTGCCGATCGCGCCGAGGTAGAAATTTTTAAAGCTGGCCGTAAAGTCGCACAGTTGCACCCGGAAAAGCGTCGTTACTTCTCTGGCGGTAATATGATGACCGAGGCCTCGGTAGACTCGGGCTTTGGCCGAGATTTGTATATGGCCATGGGTGAGCATCTGGGCGATGGCGCCTGGGCCGTGCGGGTCTATGTAAAACCCTTTGTGATGTGGATATGGCTGGGCTGTTTATTGATGGGCCTAGGTGGATTAGTGGCGGTGGCCGATAAACGCTATCGGCGTTTGGCCACTCGTGAGCAGCGCGCTGTGGCTGCGGCGACAGCTGCCTAGAGGAGCCGGCTAATGTCTCGTTTAAAGTTATTTATTCCGCTGCTTATTTTTATTCCACTGGCGGGGTTGTTTTGGCGCGGCCTGCAGCTAGACCCCAC
>JAOXRV010000664.1 GCA_025800435.1 Cellvibrionaceae bacterium
CAGGCCATAGGCGACGGACTTGCCGACAATTTCGTGGGCATCTCGAAACGGGATACCTTTGCGCACCAGGTAATCGGCCAGGTCAGTGGCGGTGGAGAAACCGCGCTTGGCCGCCTCCAACATCACCGCCGGCTTGGACTGAATGGCGGGGATCATATCGGCGAAGGCGCGCAGGCAGTCTTTGACGGTATCGACCGCATCGAACAGCGGCTCTTTATCTTCTTGGTTGTCCTTGTTGTAAGCCAGGGGTTGAGACTTCATCAAGGTTAACAGGCTGATTAAATGACCGTTTACCCGGCCGCTCTTACCGCGCACCAGTTCGGGTACGTCGGGGTTTTTCTTTTGCGGCATAATCGACGAGCCGGTGCAAAAGCGATCGGGTAGGTCGATAAAATTAAACTGGGCCGAAGTCCACAGAACCAGCTCCTCGGACATGCGCGACATATGGGTCAGCAGCAAGCTGGCAAAGGCACAGAACTCGATGCCAAAGTCGCGGTCGGAAACCGAATCCAAACTGTTTTCGGTGGGTTTGCTAAAGCCCAGTAAAGAGGCGGTCAGTTCACGCGCAATGGGGTAGGTGGTGCCGGCCAGGGCGGCGGCGCCCAGGGGCGACTGGTTGAGGCGCTTGCGGCAATCCTGCAGGCGGCCGAAGTCGCGCTCCAGCATTTCGTTCCAGGCCAGCAAATGGTGGCCAAAGGTTACTGGCTGGGCGGTTTGCAAATGGGTGAAGCCCGGCATAATGGTATCGGCCTCGCCCTTGGCCAGGCCGATCAAGCCACTTTGCAAACGGCTTAGCTCGGCGCTGATCTGGTCGATCTCATCGCGCAGCCACAGGCGGATATCGGTGGCGACCTGATCGTTGCGCGAGCGCCCGGTGTGCAGCTTTTTACCGGTGATGCCGATATCATCGGTCAGTGCTGCCTCGATGTTCATGTGCACATCTTCAAGGGGGATAGACCAGTCGAACTGGCCGGACTCAATATTGGCCTGGACCTTGGCCAGACCGTCGATAATAGCTTGTTTTTCCTCGGCGCTTAGCACCCCGGCTTCGGCCAGCATGGTGGCGTGGGCGATAGAACCCTGGATATCCTGCTTGTACATGCGCTGGTCGAACTGCACCGAGGCGGTGAAGCGCTGCACAAAGGCATCGGTGGCCTCGCTAAAGCGGCCGCCCCACTGTTGGTTAGTGTTATCTGTATTTTTGCTATGGCTCATGAATTAAATCCTGGGGAATTGCTAAACTGCCGGGGCGGGCATTATAACTGATCGCGGCGCGCTGCGAACAATCGAGAAGTGGAGAAGCAAGCCGGTGATACCGACGACACGCAAGCTAGAAGCCGGGGTTTTTGAGGCCCTGCAAATACAGGGCGATTTTTTGCCCGACCTCAAGAGTGCGCCGGTGCTGTTGGCCATTTTTTTGGTCAGCGAGCTGCTGGCGATTACCCTGGCTATCGCCCACTACGGGGTAGCTGCTTTTGATTGGGCTGGGCTGGGGCTTATCTCGATATCGGTGCAGTGGGTGGTGTTGGCCTCGCTGCTGATCATTGCCGGCCTTAGGCGCTGGCTCAATAAGCGCTCAGCGGCCATGGCGGGCTTAAGCTGTTTTGCCATAGTTCAGTCAATTACCCTTATTTTTAGCTATATAGCGCTGGTGAATTATGGCGAAGTTTTAGGGCTAACGTGGCCAAATGTCGTCGATAATCTGTTAATTTCGGCAATTTTCTCGGGAATTGGCCTGCGTTATATGTATTTGCAACAACAAGTGCGCAATCAACAACAGGCACATTTAAAATCCCAATTACAGGCCTTGCAGTCACGTATACAGCCTCACTTTTTGTTTAACTGCATGAATACCATTGCCAGTTTGATCGAGATAGACCCCCTTAAGGCGGAGCGGGCAGTAGAGGATTTAAGCGAACTATTTAGGGCCAGCCTGGCCGAGCCCCGGCTGGTGCCAGTGGCCGATGAGATGGCCCTATGCGAGCGTTATCTGGGTATCGAAAAGCTGCGCATGGGTGAGCGCTTACAAATCGCTTGGGCCATAGACGATGAGGCAAAGCAAGCACCGATACCGAGTTTGATCCTGCAGCCACTGCTGGAGAATGCGATCAAGCATGGGGTTCAGCCGCTGCCCGATGGTGGGACTATTGAGGTGACAGTGCTTATACGTGATGAGCAGCTACACTTAACGGTAGCTAATCCTGTGGCCGACGGAGTCTCGGTCAAGGGCCACCAGTTGGCCCTCAACAATGTGCTGGCCCGCCTGCAAGGGCATTTTGGCGAGCAGTTTGCCTGGGAGATAGACAGCAGAGCAGGTCGCTATGAAATTAATATCCACTATGGATTGAAGAATTTCTGACTTGCTGCCGATAGATTAAGGGATGCCCCAGCTGGGGGCCCTAAATTTAGATGAACGATTAAACGACTAATAGGTGAGACCTGAGTAATGAGCACAATCATGGATGTTTTGGTCGTCGATGATGAGGCATTGGCCCGAGAGCGTCTGGTGCGCATGATTTCTCGCATGGAAGAATGTGAAGTTGTTGCCCAAGCCGCTGGCGCAGAAGAGGCGATTAAAGCCATTGCCGATGCCGGTCCCGACGTTGTCCTTATGGATATTTCAATGCCCGGTGAGGACGGCCTCAGCGCTGCCAAGCGCATATCGACTTTAGCTAATCCCCCGGCGGTGGTGTTTTGTACTGCTTATGATAAGCATGCGGTAGAGGCTTTTGAGGCCCAGGCGGTGGGTTATCTATTAAAGCCGGTGCGCCAAGAGCAGTTGGAGCAGGTGCTGCAAAACGCGCGTAAGCTCAACCGCATGCAGTTGGCTGCGCTGGATAATATGAACCAGGAAAGCAGTCACAGTGCACGCAAGCATATTACTGCCAAGACTCGGCGCGGGGTGGAGCTAATCCCCCTGGACGATATTTTTTACTTTCTGGCTGATCAAAAATACGTCACCGTGTTTCACAAGGGCGGCGAAACCTTGATTGACGATACCCTTAAAGAGCTGGAATCCGAGTTTGAAGGCGGCTTTGTGCGTGTGCACCGCAATGCACTGGTTTCGCGTGACTATATCGAGGGCATGGAGCGGGCACCGGAGGGGCACTATGTAATGCGTATGCGTGATACCGATAGCCGCCCGATAGTTAGCCGCCGCCACGTCAGTAAAATTCGTGCGATGCTTGCAGAGATGTAAAAATAGCCACGCTCAAATAGTCAAAAATGAAAAGAAACTAATTTATTTTTGCTTCGCTTACTTATAAAAGCCTCGCTATTTCTAGTGAGGCTTTTATTTTTATACTGCAGTTAAATCATTGCCTAGAATTTTTTCGGCTTACATAGTAGCGAGTGTCGGTGTCGGGGGTTCTGGGTTTGGCTGAGGTGATTTGGCTTGTTTTATTCCAATAATACCAATGTAAAACAGTCGGACTTTTGCTTTGTCTTTATTTAAAAATAACAATGGCTATCGCCCAAAATGTTTCTGGTCTTATTTGACAGGGTTGGATTGTTTTGTCCTAAAAAATTTAGCTAAAGTTACAATTAACTGCGTTTTTTGGCGGTTTTTTGCGAACTAGCCACTTATTTCTCATCTAACTGGCCCAGGTTAATGTTTGTCGCTGGTTGCTGTGCTAGTATCCCGCGGAAATGGATTAGAGGGAGTACTGATTATGGCACGTCCCAGCGTTAAGGCTGAACGCACCGAAGAAATTTTAAATGCTTTTGAACGTTGTGTTGCACGCTTGGGGATAGAGGGAACAACCTTAGAGCGAATTGCAGAAGAATCGGGTTTGCGCAGAAGCTTATTGCGTTACCATGTGGGCAACCGCGACATTTTGGTGCAGGCCCTGGCCGACCGTTATATTGAATCGTCGCGTTTGGAATCGCAGCGCCTAGTGGGCGCCATGCCCGAGCAACAAAAAACCGAGACGCTGCTTAACTATCTATTCGATAATGTCAGCGAGGAGCGTGCGCGTTTAATTTTAGTGGCCGGCGCCCTTGTCAGTGCCGCCGATTTATACCCCACCATTAAAGAGCCTATGCTCAAATGGTATCAGGGCTTTGTGGCCACCCTCAGCGACATTATTGCCAACGACTACCCAGAGGCCAATGAGGCAGAGCTACAGGCGGTATCCTGGGGTATTGCCAGCCTATTGTTGACCGCCCAATCCATCACCCCGCTAGAACCTGGCGAGGAGTTCCACCAGGCCAGCCGCCTGGCGGCCGAGCGTTTATTGGCCAGCTTGGAGTCCGCCCAATTATCGACCCATGTTGTGCCGCCGGTAACCGAACCCGAACCCGTCGAGGAGCTGGTATAGCCCGCCCTGTTCTTTAGATGAGGGCACAGCCTCACTCTGGTATCATGGCCGCTTTTGAGCGAGTGGAAGTTTTAGCCCATGCCCCAGATTTTGCGCATAGCCACCCGCCAGAGCGCCCTGGCCCTCTGGCAAGCCGAATACGTTAAAGCCGAGCTGGAGCGAGCGCACCCGGATTTACAGGTCGAGCTGCTGCCTATGGTCAGTCGCGGTGACAAGATCCTGGATGTGCCCCTGGCCAAAGTTGGCGGTAAAGGCCTATTCGTAAAAGAGCTGGAGCACGCCCTGCTGGAAGGCAGGGCCGATATTGCCGTGCATTCTATGAAAGATGTGCCGATGGAGTTCCCAGAAGGTTTGGGCCTGGAGGTCATCTGCCCCCGTGAAGACCCCCGCGATGCGTTTGTCAGCAACAGCTTTGATAGCCTAGACCAGCTGCCCCAGGGCGCAGTGGTGGGCACCTCCAGCCTGCGTCGTCAATGTCAGATACTGGCCCACCGCCCGGATCTTGAGATCCGTTTTTTACGCGGCAATGTCAATACCCGCCTGGCCAAGTTAGACGCCGGTGAATACCAGGCGATTATCCTGGCGGCGGCTGGCTTGATTCGCCTGGGTATGGCCGAGCGCATTCGCGCTTTTATCGCCCCAGAGCTGAGCCTGCCCGCCGGCGGCCAGGGCGCGGTGGGGATCGAGTGCCGCAGTGATGACGCCGCCACCAAGGCGCTATTGGCCCCTCTGCACCACCCGCATACCGCCCGGGCTGTATTGGCCGAGCGGGCCATGAACCGGCAGCTTGAAGGCGGCTGCCAGGTGCCGATTGCCAGCTACGCAATTGAGCGCGACGGTCAGCTGTGGCTGCGTGGCCTGGTGGGGGAGCCAGACGGCAGCAAGATGATTTACCGCGAGCTGAGCGGTGCCCTGGATCAGGGCGAGGCCATGGGTATCGCCATGGCCGAGGATATGTTGAGCGCTGGTGCCCGGGATATCTTGGCCCGAGTCTACCAGGGTGCTAGCAACTAAACTTCAGCGACGCTTAAGGGTGAGAACGCACAATGGGCTTAGATACACTCAGCGTTTTAGTTTGCCGCCCGGAGCGGGCTGCAACACCTTTTTGCTCAAAACTTGAACAGCTGGGCGCCCGTTGTTACCCGGTGCCAGCGCTGCTTATTGAGCCACTGCAAAGCGAGGCCCAAAAGAGGACGATAAAATCCCAATTGGCGGCGCTGGATCACTATCAAAAAGTAATCTTTATCAGCCAAAACGCCGTTCAGCACGCCCAGCCCTATTTGCGCGCTGGGCGCTGGCCCAAGTGCCAGCTGTTCGCCATAGGCAGTGCCACTGCCAAAGCCGCCGAGCAGCATGGTTTAACGTCGATTTTTGGCACTAACTACAGCGCCGAAGGGGCCATGAGCACTGAGGCCTTGCTGGCGCTGCCCGAGCTGGCGGATTTAACCAGCCAGCGGCTATTGATCTTTCGCGGCCGTGGCGGGCGCGAAGCCCTGGCCCAAGCATTGCGCCAGCGCGGTGGCCAGGTAGACTACTGTGAGCTGTATCGCCGCCGTCGCCCGTCAGCGTTAGGGCGGGATTTAGACGCCAGTGGCTTTGCCGAGGCCGAGGGCCAGCGTGTAATTGTGGCCCACAGCGGCGAAAGTTTAGAAAATTTAGATTCCGCCCTAACTGGCAGCCGGGCAAGGTGGCGCCAGTTGGCGCTAATTGTGCCCAGTGAGCGGGTGGCCGAACTGGCTGCCCAGTTGGGCTACAGTGACATATATACCGCACACAATGCCGGCGAGCAGGCAGTGCTAAAGTGCCTAAACCAGGTAAAAAACAGGGTGGCGAATTGAGCCCTGCAAGACAGTAACGATAAGATCCGGGCAGCCATGGGCAAGGGACTGCGCCGGCGTATTCCACCAGTGGAGTTCACATGAGTAACGACGATAAGCAAGAAAAACAAGCCGCCGCTGCCAAGGGGGGCAACAGCAATAGCAAAGAGGAAGCGGCTAAAGGGCAGGCTGAGGCGGCCAAGCCAAAGGCAAAAGCGGAAGCTCCCGAGGGCAAGCCAAAGGTGGATAAAGACACAAGCAAGCCCAAAGCGGCCAAAGCTACGCCAACTGCTAAAACAGCCGAAGCCGACAAGGCGCCGGCGGCGAATAAAGCCCCTGCGGCCGCCAAGACAGCTGCGGCCAGCAAAAAACAAGGCGGTGGATTTGGCACCTTGTTGCTGTGGTTGCTGGTACTTATTCTGCTGGCGGCTGTTGGCGGCGGTGCTTATTACGGCTGGCAGTATTGGCAGCAAGATCAGGCCGACAAGAGCGAGCTGCAAAGCCTGATCGACTCTCAAAACCAGAAACTGCAAGCTCTCGCCCAGGGCCAACAGCAGTTTAGTTCCAATTTACAGAGCAGTGAAAATACCAAACAAGAGTTAGACCAGGCACTGCAAGCGATTCAACTGCGCCTTGATTCCCACAATAAGCGCTTGATTAGCATGTCCTCTACCAGCCGCGAAGACTGGTTGCTGGCCGAGGCTGAATACCTTTTGCGCCTAGCCAATCAGCGCCTATTAACCGAGCGCGCCACTAAAGGTGCCCAGGGTTTGCTGGAAACCGCCGATGCCATTTTGATGGAGATGGACGATATCGATCTGTTTCCGATTCGCCAGGCCATTGGCAAAGACCTAGCCGCTTTAAAACTGGCGCCCAAAGTGGATCGAGACGGCCTGTTTTTACGCTTGGCCGGTCTGGCGGGGCAAATTGATAAACTGCCGGTGCTGCCCCGCCACACCCCAGTGGTGGAAAAAAACCTCGAACTGGAAACCCCCGAGTTGCCCGAGCACGTGAGTTGGCAACATCGCGCTTCGGCTTGGTTAGATACATTTGTCGAGTATATGTCCCACTACTTTGTGGTGCGCCGCAATGAGCCGGTTAAGCCGCTGCTAACCCCCGAGGCTCAGGGTTACATAAAATTGAACTTGCGCTTTATGTTAGAGCAGGCCCAACTGGCGATGTTGCGCGAAGAAAAAATAGTCTACGAAACCGCCATCCAACAGGCGCGCGAGTGGCTGCAAACCCAGTTTCCGCCCAATAGCCAGATCGACGCCTTTATTAAAGAGCTTAACGATCTGGAAGGCACCGAGGTGGTTGCACCGCTGCCCGATATCAGTTCATCGCTGGAACAGCTGCGTGTTTATATCGATCGCTTGCACAAGGTTAAGTCGGCGCAGCCGAAACCGCCTGCGGGGCAAAATTCGGTACCCAGCGACGGCAGTGCTAACGGCGAGGTATAAACATGAAACTACCCTGGAAGTTTAAACTGTGGATGTTTGTGGCAATTATTGCCGCTATTGCCTACTTGGATTATTTGGTTAAGCACGATACTGGATATGTGTTGATTGCCTTTGGTCAATACAGTGTCGAGATGAGCTTTTGGTTTACGGTTGCACTGATCATATTGCTGGTTTTGGTGGTGCGTTTGACAACAAAAATTTCCAAGGGCAGTGTCAATTTGATGAAAAAGGGCACTGGCCTGGTTTTGTTTGGCAGTGCTGGCGCCGCCCAAAAACGCACTGAAAAGGGCCTGGTTGAGTTCTTAGAGGGCGATTTTAAAGCCGCCCGCAAAGATTTGATAAAGACTGCCCACAATGTACAGGCGCCGCTGCTAAACTATTTAGCCGCCGCCCGCAGTGCGCACGAATTGGGTGATGATGAGCAGGCTTCTGAGCTGTTGTTAAAAGCTGAAGAAGTGGCCTCGGAAGATAGCCTGGCCATTATTTTAACCCAGGCGCGCATTCAGTTCTCCGGTAAAAAATACGAACAGTGCGTGGCGACCTTAGAGAAGGCCCGCAAACTGGCGCCGCGCAATGTGTTGGTGTTGGAGTATTTGCGCAATGTCTATGTGGAGCTGGAGGACTGGGAATCGCTTGAGCGGATGCTGCCCGAACTGGAGCGCCATAAAATCGGCACCCAGCAAGAGCGTATTGCCATGAGCGATAAACTCTACCTGGCCCTGATTGCACTGGCCGGCGAGCAGGCCAGCCGCCTGCAAAGCAAAAATGCCATCGCCCGCCTGCAGGAAGTATGGGAAGATTTGCCCCGCTCGGTCACCAAGCGCCCGGCAATGGTTAGCGCCTATGTCAATCAGTTGCGCCGCTTTGAGGGCGATGCAATTGCCGAGCACTTATTGCGCCGCCAGCTGCAAAAGCACTGGGATGACGAGTTGGTTAACCTATATGGTCTAGTCGCCGGAGAGGATCTTGATAGGCAGTTGATACAAGGCGAGAACTGGTTAAAGCAGCGCCCCGCGGACGCCGCCTTACTGCTGGCCTTGGCGCGCCTGAGTTTGCGCAATGAGTTGTGGGGCAAGGCCAAAGAGTATTTTGAAAGCTCCATCAAACAAAAGCAAAACCCTGCGGCCTGTGCCGAGCTGGGCCGCCTACTTGCGGCCATGGGTGAGCACGAGCTGAGCACCAAGTACTACCAGCAGGGTTTGCTCAGCACCACCTCGCGGCTGCCCGAGTTGCCTATGCCCAAACCCCACGTCTAAGGTGCCCCAGTGTACGGAGCCAGAGGTACACTGGGGGTCGCATGATGAATGGCCCGCCAGGGTCATTGTTTCAGGTGTGCCTTAGGGCTGAAATTTGCCTGCTTGAATTGGCTCAGTCGTGGTTCTCTACCTTGTGCCTTATGCCCGGGGTGCCCTAGTAATTTAGTGCGGCCAGGCAGTTTTGTTGTCATGTTCAGGTATTATTAATACAAGTTTCAATATCCTACCGCAAGCGGTTTACGGATAATCCCAAACTAAAGTTACCTAATTCAACATAACTGGCAGCTTATGCCCTAAGAGCCTTGCCGTTGGGTTGTTAAACTTTTGCCGCCAAAGCACGATTCTTTATTTAGCCAATACCCAAACTCAGTCTATTAAACTCTGGGCGCTATTGTCGTGCTTTTTTCTAAGGGCTGTCACAACAATGGAGTTAGCAATGAAAAACAGCAAGTGGTTTGCCACGGCAATACTGTTTGGCCTAGGTGGCTGTAGTGGTATTGGTACCGAGCAATCGTATTCAAGCAATAGCGTAGATACCAATGGATCTTTACAAGAGCAGCTGGCGGAACGTGAGCAAGCGTTAAAAGAAAAAGATGAGCGAATCAACCAGTTACACGCTCAGCTACAGGGTCAGTCACAGTCTTCCTATAGCGTTGACGGTGGCGATTTACTGCCCCCCGGCGCCAAGGCCGGTGAATGTTACGCCCGAGTTTGGGTTGAGCCCCAGTACAAATCTTATACCGAAAGCTATGTGGCCCAGGAAGCTTCTCACAAAGTCCGCATTGAGCCTGCTCAATACGAGTGGCAGACCGAGAGCGTTTTGGTGCGTGAGGCCTCTGAGGAGCGCATTCCTGTTCCAGCTCAATATGGTTTTGAAAACGAAACCATACAGATTTCCGATGAGCGTCGACTGTGGCGTACGCGCTTAAAGCCCAGCTCTCCTGAAGCGGACGCTGAGACCCTTAAGGCTGCCCGCGCCGGCGGTATTGATATTGATGGTGCGCCGGTAAACAGCTGTTACCACGAGCACTACACCCAGCCCGAATACGGTTACGAAGAAGAGCAGGTGCTGATTAGCGAAGCCAGCGAAAAAGTAGTAACCACCGAAGCTGAGTACCAAACCGTTGAAGAGCGGGTTCTGGTGCAAGAGGCTTCTACCCGTATTGAGCAGGTGCCTGCAGTGTACGAAACGGTCAGTGAAAAGGTGCTTGATAAGCCTGCCCACACCGTGTGGAAAAAAGGTACTGGCCCAATTCAACGTATCGATGCGGCCACCGGCGAAATTATGTGTTTGGTTGAGGTGCCCGCCACCTATAAAACCATTAAGCGCCGGGTGATTAAAACCCCCGCCTCCACCCGCGAGATCGAAGTTCCAGCTCAGTACAAAACCGTTAAAGTGCGTAAAAAAGTTCGCGATGGTGAAGAGCAGCGCATCGAAGTGCCAGCCGAATATCGCGCTGTGCGCAAAAAGGTTGAGACTAAGCCAGGTGCCTATGTTTGGCATGAAATTGCCGATAAGAGCATGAGCAAAGAATCGCGCACCGGCCGTCAGATTTGCTTGGTGGAAGAGCCCGCTAAGTACAAAACCGTTAAGCGCCGGGTAGTTACCAAGCCCGCCAGCGTTAAGGTTAAGACCATTCCTGCTGAGTACAAAGATGTAAAAGTACGCAAGTTGGTGGCCAAGGCCCGCGAAGTGCGTGAAGAAATTCCAGAAGTGACCAAAACCGTTACCCGCCAAGAGTTGGTGCGCAAAGGTCAGATGGAATGGCGCAGCATTTTGTGCGAAACCAATATGACTACTGCGGTATTGCGCGATATTCAAAACGCACTAAAAGCCAAGGGCTATAACCCCGGCAAGATCGATGGTGTGATCGGTGCTGATACCATGGAAGCGGTTAATAAATTCCAGCGCGACAAGGAACTGCCAGTGGATCGCTACCTGAACATGGAGACCCTGCGCGCCCTAGGTATTCGCGTATAGTACACATATTATTCAGTTAGTACTGCTTACCCGCTAACCCTCCCGTTAGCGGGTTTTTTTTGCCCTGGGGTTCCGCTGAGTATCGCCGAGTTATTCAGAGCTACCCTAGTCTATCCCCAACTGATTCCAAATTTCATCAACCCGCTGCTTTACCTCCTCGTCCATGGTGATCACCCCACCCCACTCACGCTCGGTCTCACCCGGCCATTTATTGGTGGCGTCCATCCCCATTTTTGAGCCCAGGCCCGATACCGGCGAGGCAAAATCTAAATAGTCGATTGGGGTATTCTCAATTAGGGTGGTGTCCCGGCTCGGGTCCATACGGGTGGTGATAGCCCAGATAACATCCTGCCAGTCACGAGCATTGACGTCATCATCGGTGACGATTACAAATTTGGTGTACATAAACTGGCGCAGAAACGACCACACGCCCAACATCACCCGCTTGGCATGCCCTGGGTATTGCTTTTTGATGGTAACCACCGCCAAGCGGTAAGAGCAGCCCTCAGGGGGCAGATAAAAATCCACGATCTCTGGAAACTGTTTTTGCAGTATCGGTACAAACACCTCGTTGAGGGCGACGCCTAATACTGCCGGCTCGTCGGGTGGGCGGCCGGTATAAGTGCTGTGGTAGATGGGTTTTTTACGATGGGTGATGGTA
>JAOXRV010000673.1 GCA_025800435.1 Cellvibrionaceae bacterium
GTCTACACTGCGGCCAGAGGCGGTGTAATCGGCGTAGACCAGAGGCTTGGGGCCAAAGGGGGTATCTATTGGAGTATTGGCGCCAATCAGTGAGCGGCGCAGATCGGCCAGATCGAGGGTCATGCTTGTGCTTCCCGACAAAAAAGCCAATTGTAGTGCCTGTTGTGGCAAACATTGTTGCTTTTGTTAACCTTAAATGCGATTTTAAGTTTATTTTGTTTACTTATTTTATTATTATTTAGAATAATATTTCGTATTGGTGGGGGCTTTATTAATGGATAAAACCGATAAGAGCTTGTTGCAGGCCCTGCAACGGGATGCCTCCCCCTCCATGAGTGAGTTGGCCGAGGCGGTAAACCTATCCAAAACTGCCACCTGGCGGCGGGTTAAGAACCTGCAGGATAATGGGGTCATCAAATGCCAGGTAGCGCTGCTGGACGCCCAAAAAGTTGGCCTTGGCCTAAGCGCTTATATCTCCATTCGCACCAGTGCCCACAACCAGCTTTGGATGGATCAATTTAAAGGCCTGGTCGAGTCTATCTCCGGGGTACAGGAGGTTTACCGCATGAGCGGCGAGCTGGACTACTTGATAAAAGCCCAGGTGCGCGATATTGAAGACTATGACCGGCTCTACAAGCAGCTAATTCGGGCCGAACTAACCGATGTCAGCGCGAGCTTTGTGATGGAAACCCTAAAGCACACCACTGAGCTGCCATTGGATAATTTATAGTGTCAATATAATCCCAACAACCCTAATATCTTATTGCATACATAATGCACAAACCGGTATAAAGTTGAGCTTCCGAACAAAAATTAAGGAAGCCAACGATGAGCTACAGCAAACCTGGAAGCAGCGAATCCCCCGTCAGTGTTCAAAGCCGCTACGCCAACTATATTGGCGGCCAGTGGCAAGCCCCGGTCAAAGGCCGTTACTTTGACAATATCACCCCGGTAACGGGTGAGGCTTTTTGCGAAATCCCCCGCTCCGATGAAGCGGATATAGAACTGGCGCTGGATGCGGCCCACGGCGCCAAAGCCGCTTGGGGTAAAACCAGCGTCACCGAGCGCTCAAACCTGTTACTAAAAATTGCCGATCGCATTGAGGCCAATATTGAAGCCCTGGCCATTGCCGAAACCTGGGACAATGGCAAGGCCGTGCGCGAGACACTGGCCGCCGATGTGCCGCTATGTGTGGATCACTTTCGCTATTACGCAGGCTGTATTCGCGCCCAGGAAGGCAGTATTGGGGATATCGACGAGACCACCGTGGCCTATCACTACCACGAGCCACTGGGTGTGGTAGGCCAAATTATTCCCTGGAATTTTCCCCTGCTAATGGCCGCTTGGAAGCTGGCCCCAGCGCTGGCCGCCGGTAACTGTGTGGTGCTAAAACCTGCTGAGCAAACGCCCTTTTCCATTTTAAAACTTATGGAGATAATCGGCGATTTGATTCCCCCGGGCGTAGTTAACGTCGTTAACGGCTTCGGCACCGAGGCTGGCAATGCCCTGGCCACCAGCAAGCGCATCGCCAAGCTGGCCTT
>JAOXRV010000688.1 GCA_025800435.1 Cellvibrionaceae bacterium
CGAAGTAATCGTCGATATTAATAACCGCCGCTTTAAGACCGTTAAAGCAAAACAGTTTGGACTTGGCCTTGGCGTAGGCGGCCATGGTGCCGTGGTAATCCAAGTGATCTCGACTGATATTGGTAAACAAAGCCACATCAAAGTTAAGCGCTGCCACCCGGCCCTGTTCCAAGCTGTGCGAGGAAACCTCCATCGCCACCGCTTGCACAGCCTCGGCTTTTAACTGGGCCAAAATCTGTTGCCCGCGCAGGGCGTCGGGTGTGGTCATACCGGTATCGTGTAACTGGCACTGGGCATCAGCATCAACCACACCGTAACCCATAGTGCCGAGCATGGCGGCGCGCTTGCCGGCCAGACTATTGAGCTGCGCCAATAACTGAGCACAGCTGGTTTTGCCATTGGTACCGGTAACGCCTGTTAACATCAGGCCGGCACTGGGCCGCGCGTAAAATACCGCACCCAGCGCACTCATTTTGTGTAAGAGGTTTTGCACATTGATCAGCGGCACA
>JAOXRV010000730.1 GCA_025800435.1 Cellvibrionaceae bacterium
CTGTGTGTGCACATAATCAGAATAAGTTGACACGCTGCCATAGCGATAGCCGGTCGAGCAATAATAGCTTGGCGCGGCGCTGATTTTTCCGGACTGTCCGCACCGAGGCGCAGGGGCTTGTTTCTGCACATAAGCCGAGCAGCCCGTTGTGCGCGAGCCCGACTTGCATCGCCAACTGTAATTGGTTCGCGTCGAGCTGGCCGAGCTGGAGACGCTGCCATAGCGATAGCCGGTCGAGCAATAATAGCTGGGCGCCGAGCTTAACTTCCCCGATTGCCCGCACCGAGGATAAGGCGAGGGAGAGGGCGTAGGCGTAGGCGAAGGCGTTGGCGCAGGGGTGGGCGCAGGCGTAGGGGCTGGCGGTTCGGGCTCGGGCTCGTCATAAACATAGGCCGTGCAGCTTCGCCTTTGGCTGCCGGACCGACAGGACCAACGATAATAAGTATAGTTGCCTGAGCTCGATGTGCTCACGCCCGAGCTGTCCCCAATGATGCAGTATGAGGATGGCGCAGAATAAAGTTGCCCTGTCCGAGCGCAGCGCGGCGCAGGACAGCTTTTGGGCGAGCAAGTCTGGTTACACACGGAGGGCCGCGTACCGCCCGAGGTTCGCGAGGAATAGCCTTGCCAGCTAGGCGAGCTGTGATCGCTGTTCAAAGCGGTGGCGTGGAAATCAAACACTTCTTGCCAAGAGCGCGAACGGCTGGAGCAAGTGGTTTTGCGATAGCGGCAAGAGCTGTCACAACAGCTTGTGCTGGGGACGCGATAGTAACATGTATGATTGAACTTGTGGGTTGGCCGCGCCGCGCCCGCCGCTGGCCAAGCCTGGCCCGCGCGCCAATAAGGCAGCGTTACCCCGACTTTGTTAGGGCGGCCAGAATCGCCGCTCTGGGCAGAGGAGGGACCAAAATACAATCCTTTGGCTTGGTCAATCCCCGAAAAAGGCCGAGCCGCCGCCACAATCGAGACGCCTGTTGGCGGATGGTTTAAAAACCCCGTCCATTCTTGGGCTGATTTAAAGGGCACAAAATAATCAAAGGCGGACGGATTATCGATATAGCGGGCCTTGCCATGAGCATCAATGGGGGTCTTGGCGCGCCCCGATCCATTGAGACGAGCATTCACCCGCGCCGCCACGGCCCCATCGGCGATGTTAAGATTGCCACCCTTGGCAAGATCAGCCTGTGTCGGGCAGTTGGCCATAGCGCTGTCCTTGGAGCCCGAGCCATCCATCAAGCAAATACGATCCGCCGCTTGGGCCGTGGGGGTAAAGCTGCTTATGAGGAGCATCAAACTCATAACCCAAAACCAGTGTCTTTGACCCATCATAGCACCCCCATAGTTCTACCCATTGATGATCTATCTATCTATTCAGGGTATCGCTTAAGGTTTGATAAAGTCTTAAGGCCAAGAAATTAAAGGCGTTTTAGTTTAGACGATAACGCAGCTCTTCCAGCATCGATTCAGACAAGGCCGGGGTCATGACATGTTTGGTGCCTTGTTTTTTTAGGGCCTCCATGGCGGCATAGAGATGGCCACGCTCGGCCTGGATTTGGGCGATGTCTTGCCATAATTCTTTGTTTTTAGGGGCCACCAACAACATGTTTTGCAAAATTTTGATGGCGTCGTCTGGTTTATTGAGATCCAGCCAGGCTTGCTTAAGCTCATATTGATGGCGCAACAGAACGTCACGGGGGCTGAGCGGGATCAGCGCCGCCTCGATAACCGAAACCCAATGATCTGG
>JAOXRV010000772.1 GCA_025800435.1 Cellvibrionaceae bacterium
GGCCCGAGGCACGGTCGTAATCGTGGTCGCCGTGCTCGATACTGCCGTCACTCTCAGAGCGAGACACCTCAGCCTCTAGCCCCAACGCCCAGTCTTCAGCGCTATCCACAGGCATACTGATACCGGCGTGCACACGCTGCACATTTAGGCCATTATTGCCCCCGGCCACTTGCACATTGCCGCCACTGCGCAGCGGCAGCCAACCATAAGAGATGGTACCCACCGAGCTATTCATCCCATACACGGCATTATCGGCCCCAGTCAGCACATCGGGGCGGCTCAGCATCTCGGGGGCAATGGGAATTTCAGCAGCGTAGTGGCCGGTTTGTGGGTCCATCAAGGTCGCCGCACCCACCCGAAAGCCGGTACTTTCAAAAATACCCCCACGAATGGTCACATCCGCCTGGGCCTCGGCCATATTGCGCGATTGCAGATCAATACGCGGGTCATACTCCAGGTTGGAAACCGGCGAACCGTAGGTGGCCACCGGCTCAATATTCGCCGTCACCTTACCCTTAACCGTCACCTGCTCCAGCGCCTCGCCCTCAGGGCTCTCGGCCACAACCAAGCCAGCCCCCAACAGGCCCACCAGCCCAACAGTACCCACGTATCTCATCAAATTCTCTCAACTGCGCTCTCAAACACTCAAAAAAACACCCTGTTAACCGAATTAATCCCACGGGTTAACAGAAGGATCGGCATTCTACCCCAACAAGCCAGCGAAAGTGAAATGATTTAAAAAGTGACGACAAATGGTGCCCGCCGAAAAGGCGGGGATTCACCCCATTTCGTGCAGAATTATGGATGGATTCCCGCGTTCGCGGGAATGACGCAGGACGGCGCACGCCGGAAAACAGCGCAGCTGTCCCGCCAGCGAAGCTGGAAAACGGCAAGCAACGCTTGCTAAATCTTGACAGACCAATTTGCCTGGAGCAAATTTGGGCTTGG
>JAOXRV010000582.1 GCA_025800435.1 Cellvibrionaceae bacterium
CTTTTTGCTGGCAATTCAGTTGCCGCCAGCGAACGGGTTTTGCATCAGCGCGACTCATCGGGAGGCCTCTACAACAATCCCGCCAAGCTCAACGGCCTGGCCGTCGGGCAAATATTCGCCGGTAATTTCCAGCTCTAGCTGGCCAGGTTCGGCTTTATGGATTTGCAGGTTATCGATTCGCAAGCGAGGCTCCCACTTATCCAGGGCATCGGCAGCCGCAGAAATAATTTTTGCGATGGTGGCGCCGTTCATTGGGGCATCCACCAGATTGGGTACATTGCTGCCGTAGTCGCGGCGCATCACCCGGGTACCGATGCGCGTGGTCAGAATATCCCGCACGGACTGGCGCAGATGCTCAATGCCGCTCAGGCGCTTGCCGGTGTGTGCGTTGATTCCGTGCATATTAAGTCTCGATCAGACTGCCGCCGTAGTAGAGGTTGTAACTGGTTCTAAAACTCCAGGCGGCGACAACATCGCGTTTAGATTTAACCTCTATTACACCGACAACATAGCGGCCCTCTATGGAGCCGAGTGAGTCGATAT
>JAOXRV010000794.1 GCA_025800435.1 Cellvibrionaceae bacterium
AAGCGCTAATGAAAGAGCTGTCCGGAGGCTGGCGCCGGCGCGTGTCGCTGGCTCGGGCGCTAGTGGGCGAGCCCGATTTGCTACTGCTGGATGAGCCCACCAACCACCTCGATATCGAAGCCATTGCCTGGCTTGAGCAGCAGCTGCTGAATTACCAAGGCTGTGTGGTATTTATTACCCACGACCGCAGTCTGCTGCAAAACCTGGCCACTCATATCGCCGAGTTGGAGCGGGGCGAGCTGCACCTGTGGCAGGGCGATTATCAGAGCTTTCTAGCCTTCCGCGAGCGGCAGTTGGCGGAAGAGGAAAAACACAATGCGCTATTTGACAAGCGCCTGGCCGAAGAAGAGCGCTGGATTCGCCAGGGTATCAAGGCCCGCAGAACTCGCAATGAGGGCCGGGTTCGAGCCCTTAAAGCCATGCGCCAAGAGCGCTCCGAGCGACGCGAGCGCCAGGCTAAGGCATCGATGGTGATCGGCGCCAGCGAACGCTCAGGGAAGTTGGTGGCCGAGTTGCAAAACATCAGCCAGAGCTATGGTGGGCGGGTTTTAATTAAGGATTTCAGCAGCCAGGTATTGCGCGGCGATCGTATCGGTTTGATTGGTGCCAACGGCATGGGTAAAACCACTTTGCTAAAAATAATGCTGGGTGAATTGCAGCCGGACAGTGGCCAGGTGGAACTGGGCAGCAAAATTGAAGTGGCCTATTTTGATCAGCTGCGCGAACAGCTCGATCTGAATAAATCGGCGGTGGATAATGTTGCCGGCGGTCGAGAGTCGATCACCATCGACGGTAAGTCACGTCACATTATCAGTTACCTGGCGGATTTTTTATTTACCGGTGAGCGCGCGCGCACACCGCTGCGGGCACTGTCCGGGGGTGAGCGCAACCGGGTTTTATTGGCCCGGCTATTTTCCAAGCCCGCCAATTTATTGGTGCTGGATGAACCGACCAACGACCTGGATGTTGAAACTTTAGAACTGCTTGAAGAACTGCTGGCTAAATTTAAAGGTACTTTGTTATTGGTTAGCCACGATCGAACCTTTTTGGATAATGTGGTTACCAGTACAATGGCTTTTGAAGGCCAGGGGCGGGTGCTTGAGTATGTCGGTGGCTACAGTGATTGGTTGCGCCAGGGTGGCCAGTGGTGCAGTTTGGCCCAGGATACTTTTGCCGAGACTGAGGCAAAACCACAAGCCAAAGCCGAAGCAGTAAAAACACCACCAGCGCCGGTGAAGAAAAAACTCAGTTATAAATTACAGCGAGAGTTGGAGCAGTTGCCGCTAAAAATTGAAGCGCTAGAAGCCGAGGTAGAGCAGCTGCAAGGCTTGACCCAGGACCAGGGTTTTTTTCAGGGGGATCACGAGCATATCGCTAAGGTGATGTCAGATCTGGCCACCAAGGAAGGGGAGCTAGAACAAGTCTACGAGCGCTGGGAACAACTCGATAGTCAAGCCTAGCTCGTCGCTGCCGCTAATCTGTGGGGTGTACCCGCACGGCCAAGACATCACAGTTGGCACCGTGCAATACGCCATTGGAGGTTGAGCCCAGCAGCAGCGCTAAGCCCGAGCGGCCGTGGCTGCCCACGACAATTAAGTCGGCTTTGTCTTCATCCGCAACCCGGTGAATCTCTGAGGCGGGCTGGCCCACTACCACATTGCAGTGCTCGGCATCGATACCGTACTGGCTTGCCAGGGCAGCCAGCTTATCTTTGGCCTGGGTTTGCAGTTGCTCTTGCACTTCCGATAAGTCCATAGGGATATCGCCACCGTAGGCGAAGGTGAGCGGTTCGATCACATGCATCAAGCTCAATTTGGCCGAGCCGGCAATCTGGGTCGCCTTGGCGATTACCTCGCCGGATTCCTGGCTAAGATCGATGGCAATTACAATGTGCTGGTAGGTGCTCATTTGATGCTCCTTTCGTTGTTGTCGTTACGCACGATTACCTCACCCCAAATCTTAACCAGATTAAAAGGCCTCTGCAAAAGTATTACCGGGCAATTATGATGCAAGTCAAAGCCTGAGCTCATTGACTTATTCGGAGTTATTCTGAGGTACCCTAGGGTACAATGGGGTTTTCGATCAAACGAGTTTTGCGGTAATGGAAATAATTTTAATCGTGGTGGCCGTGGCCATGGTGGTGGGGCCGGTGATGTTGATGAAGCCCAGCGGTCGGGATCGTCAACTCGCGTCGCTGCGCCAGCAGGCCATAGAGCAGGGTTTGCAAACCCGCTTGACGAGCCTGCCAGAAGCCCTAAAACAGTACAGCCATGCACCCACTATTGCGGTCTACCAGCGCCGCTGGCAGAGGGGTAAATGGCAGGGGCAGGCCGATGCAATGCTGTTGTTGCGCCAGCCCTACGGCCACGGCCTGCACTTTTGTGAGCAGTGGGATTGGCAGCAGCCGCCACTACCCCCGTTGGCCCCCAGCGAAGGCCTGAGTCAGCTGTTAACAGGCTTACACGAAACGGTATTGGCGGTGGAGTTTGGCCCTCTTGGTGCTGGGCTCTACTGGCTTGAGAAGGGCATTGGGGTAGAACAGATCGGCGCCAGTTTTGAGGCGCTGGAAGATTGGGCCAGCGAGCGAGGGCTGTTGCAGCTATAAGCTCTGCTCTTGGGTGCTGGCCTCCGCTGCTGGGACCTTGGCGCTCGGGTTAAACTGGGTTTCGGGCATTAGCTCTGGCGATATGCTGAGTCGCTTACGGCTTAATATTTCACCGACCTCGGTGGCTAAGGCGGCCCGATAGGGGTGTTTGATATTACTTTGGCTAAGCAGCTTTTGGGCCTGAAAGTAGTGGCCGTTGGCCTGCACAAAATCCCCTTGATTATTCAGCTGGTGGCCTTGGGCAATCTCCGAAACCACAGCCACGCTGAGTTCGGTATACTCCAGCTCCATCACCAGTTTTGGCAAATCTTGTTGGTATTGTTGGTGTTGCTCGACCAGGCGTTGAAGCAACTCGCGCATGGCCTCCAGCAGGCGCTCAGAGCGGCGGATGGCATTGCTGTTGGAGCCGATACGGTTGATCTCGGCTAGCCACTGGCCCTGTTGGTAGCGCAGCAGGTTTGCCTGGGCCCGTTGGATATTGAGCTTGGTGCTGGAAATACTTGGGTCAAAGTCGTTCAGGTACTCGTAGCGGCGTATCAATTCCTGCCCCAAAATGGCGTATAAGTTCGGTATTTGAATAAGGTTTTCGAGCTCGGCCAGCTGGTTTTCCAGGCCCTGTGCGCGGTTGCACAAGAACCGGCTCTTTTGTTCAAAGGCGCTTTTTTCTTGCTCTTGCTTATTGACATAGAAAAGTACCGCAAAGGCGCAAACGGCGCAGCCGAGGGCGAGGAACAGAATGGTAGTAGAGGCCATAGTACATCAATAATTCAGTAGTGCTTCACAACAACCCGACAAGCTTATCTGGCAATTGTAAAAGCTGCAATCAGTCATCGGCTAAAAGGCGTTGTGCTTTAGGCGCCAAAAAAAATCCTGTTGAAATTGGCTAAAAATGTGGTATTCCTAAAAAGGGCACTGCTGCCATCGGTCATGTTAGTGACTATATCTGGCACTTATGTTGTATGGGGTGCCTAGGTGATATCAGGTGCCTAAAGTGATCAGTTTGATTAAATAATGTGCGCCGGGGCAAAACTTTTGCCCATTTGTACGGTGTGAGTTAGTTCGGAGCTTGACCGCTGCAACACTAGCAATTATATATGCGCACCCCGGACAGTGAGTCTAGCCTTTAATTCGATTGGCCTCGCTGCAAGATTCGGTAATTATATAGAAGGACGATATGGGAAAATCCCTGGTAATTGTGGAGTCGCCTGCCAAGGCCAAAACCATCAATAAATATCTTGGTAAAGATTATGTGGTCAAATCCAGCGTTGGCCATATTCGCGACTTGCCCACCTCCGGTAGTAAGAAAACCACTGTGGACCCAAAAGAGAGGGCCCGCCAGGCGGCTATTACCCGCAAGATGTCGCCCGAAGAAAAGGTCATCCACAAGGAACGCAAGGCCAAAACCCAGCTGATTGCGCGTATGGGGATTGACCCAGATAACGACTGGCAGGCCCAATACGAGATACTACCCAACAAAGAAAAGGTGGTTGCCGAGCTAAAAGCGCTGGCCAAAGACGCCGATACTATTTACCTGGCGACGGATTTGGACCGCGAAGGGGAAGCCATTGCCTGGCACCTGCGCGAGGCCATCGGCGGTGACGATTCACGCTACCGCCGGGTGGTGTTTAACGAAATTACCAAAACCGCTATTCAAGAGGCATTTAAAAGCCCCGGCCCAATTGATAACAACCGCGTTAACGCCCAGCAGGCGCGCCGGTTTTTAGACCGAGTGGTAGGCTATATGCTATCGCCACTGCTGTGGGAAAAAATTGCCCGGGGCCTGTCTGCGGGCCGGGTGCAATCGGTAGCGGTACGCTTGATTGTCGAGCGCGAGCGCGAAATTCGCGCGTTTATCCCCGAGGAGTACTGGGATATTTTTGCTCAGCTAAAATCCGAGGCCGAGGATAAAATTCGCTTCGAGGTTAAAAAGCACAAGGGTCAGAACTTTAAACCGGTCAACGAAGCTCAAGCCATGGCTGCGGTGGAAGAGCTGCAACAGTCCAGTTATCGGGTGGCCAAACGCGACGACAAGCCGACTAAGTCAAATCCTTCAGCGCCCTATATTACTTCGACCTTACAACAGGCCGCCAGTACCCGGCTGGGCTTTTCGGTCAAGAAAA
>JAOXRV010000800.1 GCA_025800435.1 Cellvibrionaceae bacterium
AAGGCATAAAGCGCTTGTCCTCAATGGCGCGCAGTAACATGGCCTGCTCATCCAGCCCAAGCTCGCCAATTTCATCCAAAAACAATAGGCCTTTATGGGCCTCCAGCAATAGGCCGGCACGGTCGCTAGTGGCTCCGGTAAAGGCGCCTTTATTGTGGCCAAACAGGGCCGACATGGCATTCTCACCGCGCAGGGTCGCGCAGTTTACGGTGACTAGGCGCCCCTCTAATTTACCCCGTTGTTTTCGTAGCGCATACACTCGCTGGGCCAGCTGTGATTTACCCGCACCGGTGGGCCCGGTGATCAGAATAGGCTCATTGGAGCGAATCGACACCTGCTCCAGCTGTTCAATCATCCGGTTAAAGGCCGCGTTGCTGGTGGCGATACCGCCCTTGAGATAGGCGGTGCCTTCGCGGTGCTCGGTTTGAAAGCGCGAGGCAATTTGATCGTACTTGGAAAGATCTAAGTCGATCACCTGGTATTCGCCGACCAGGCTCTTGTTGTGCCTGGGTGGCGAGGTTTGTAGCAACTTGCCCGGCAAATAACCCGCCTCGGTCAGTAGGTAGAGGCAGATTTGGGCAACGTGGGTGCCAGTGGTGATATGGGTCAGGTACTGCTCATCACTGGGTTTAAAATCGTAGGCGCGGGTAAAGTCCAGCAGGGTGGCGTAGACGGTTTCAA
>JAOXRV010000820.1 GCA_025800435.1 Cellvibrionaceae bacterium
GCCAAAGCACCCGCCGTATTCTCGCCATCGGTCATCAGCACCAATATGCGCTGGCTACTTTGCAGTGTTTTAAAGCGCTTTACCGCGAGGCCTATCACATCGCCAATCGCAGTTGCACGCCCCGCAAGTCCCACCTGCGCCTCATCCAGTAGTTGGCGCACCGTGGCACGATCACGGGTGAGCGGCGCTTGGAGATAAGCCTGATCTGCAAACAGCAATAGCCCGACTCGATCACCCTCGCGGCGCTCAATAAAGTCACCCGCCACCACTTTGGTCGCGGTGAGCCGGTCTACCCGCTGCCGGTCGATCACAAAATCGCTCTCTAACATACTTTCAGATAGATCAACGGCCAGCATGATGTCGCGACCGCTCAACGGTTGTGGAATCGGCTCTCCCAGCCATTGCGGCTTGGCCACGGCCGTCACTAAACACGCCCACACCAACACACCTAGCAACAGCGGCCCGCGCTCGCTTAAAGTGCCGCTACTGGCAGATTGCGCCGCAACCGCAGCCAGATTATCGATAAACGGCACCTGTAAACCTGCTTGCTGCTCAACCTTTGCCGCTGGGGCAAAACGGCGTACTAACCAAGGTAGCGGCAGCAGCGCAAACGCCCAAAGCCAGGCAAATTCAAACATCTTTACCTCCGATATTGGCATGGCTGATATGTGCCGAGTTCAGCTGGGCTTGCGCTAGCCATTGGGTCACAGCGGGAATAAAGTTGTCGTCTAACGGTGCATCCACGGCGCGATAGGGCCCGCTCACCAACACCTCAAGGGGTTTCGTTGCGAAAGCGCCGTTGGCGCGCTGCTCAAGATAGCGGTACCAAGCGGTACCCGATAACCGAGCCACATGGTCGCCCTCGTAGGCTAGCGCCACGCGTTTGAGTAGTTGATTGGCCTGTACCACAAGCCATTGGGCGTTCTGCTCTGCTGCATCTTGCTGCGCGTACTGCTCGCATAGCTGCTGCCATTGCGTCAGGGCCAGTTGTCGCGGCGCGGGCGCTGCAGATGAGCGATCACGCCTTAACCACATCATCCATAACATAGCTGCAACCAACAGAGCCGCCAGTAACACCCACCAGCCGGGCGCCAATGGCCACCAACCGACGGGTTCGGGCAGGTGTAGCGGCTTGAGATCGAGCTTGGAAAGATCAGGCGTGCTCATGATCACCCCCTGCACACGCAAACAGCGGGTGCGCAGCACTGCGCCAATGGGCGAACTCAACACCACGTAGCTGATGTAGCTGCTCTAACACGGCGATACGCTGCGCAAACTGCTGTTGATACTGATCTTGCTGGGTCGCGCCTGCGGCGATGGAGACCTCTTTATCACGGCCAATAAAGCGATAGCGCCGCCCCTTGGGCAACTGCTCCTCTAAAGGATCAGAGATCAGCACCAGTTTCAGCTCACAGCGTTTGGCTAAGCGCATGAGGTGCTGCTGGGCAGCCGCATCTACATCGTGGAAATCACTGAATAGATAAACCAGAGTACCGCTACTGAGGTAGCGCTCCGCTTTACTCAATGCAGCCGCTAACGAGATAGGCTGCACACGTTCGCTATTTGGCTGATAGTGGCGTTCGGCCAACTCTGCCATCAACCCCATCACCCGCTGACGGGCGTTGGTCGGCTTGAACAGCAGGTCGTCATCAGCTCCGAATAGATGCGCCCCTACACGATCACCTTGGGCAAGGGTATTCCACACCACCATGCTGGCGGCGTAGCTGGCGAGTACCGCTTTAAAGTGCCCTCGGGTTGCGAACTGCATGGTGGGGCGCAGGTCTGTTATGACAAACACAGGCCGTTCGCGCTCTTCACGGAACAACTTGGTGTAGGCTTCGCCGGTGCGCGCCATCAAATGCCAATCGAGATGGCGAATATCGTCACCCGGCTGGTACTGGCGCACATCGTCATACTCCATACCGCGGCCACGAATATGGCTCAAGTGGTGGCCATCGCGAATCGCCATCCGCTCGCGTCGGCCACCCCGTGCGGGCGGCCAGTGGCGCAAGCTGAGCAACTCTTCCAGCGAGATTTGGTGGCGCTGCTTGGGGATCGGCCGTGTGGTTGATTCAGCTAACATCGTCAACCTCCTTAAGGCACCGGCACGCGCTCCAGCAGCGTTTGGATAAAGCGGTCTTTGTCCATACCGTTGGCCTCCGCCATATAGCTCAGGCCGATGCGGTGGCGCAGAATACTGGGTGCGATGGCTTGGATATCATCAGGGGTGACAAAATCACGCCCCTGTAACCACGCTTTGGCACGAACAGCGCGGTCGAGCGCAATGGTCGCCCGTGGGCTGGCGCCAAAGGTCAGGGTGTCACGCAACTCTTGACCATAAGCCTCAGGCTGGCGCGTTGCCATAATCAGCGCCACAATATAATCCTCGAGCGGCTCCGCCAGATGGGTTTGCATCACCTCTTGGCGGGCAGCAAATAGCTGTGCTTCGGTCACTGCCGTCTGCGTAGCAGGCGTTTCCCCTGCCAATGCTTGGGTGTGCTCTCCACGCACCAACTGCAAAATCGCTTTCTCCTGCTCAAACTGCGGATAATCCACCCGGATATGCAGCATAAAGCGGTCGAGCTGAGCCTCGGGTAATGGATAGGTACCCTCTTGCTCAAGGGGGTTTTGCGTCGCCAACACCATAAAGAAGCGCGGTAAAGGATAGGTGGTGCCCGCCACTGTGATCTGGCGCTCCGCCATCGCTTCCAGTAGTGCAGATTGCACCTTCGCTGGCGCACGGTTGATCTCGTCTGCAAGGATGATATTGCCAAACAGCGGCCCCTGGCGAAACTCAAACACGCCTTGTTGGGTGTTAAAGATCTCGGTTCCCGTCAGGTCACTCGGTAGTAGGTCAG